>CAJQNP010000018.1 GCA_905479705.1 uncultured Gammaproteobacteria bacterium | reverse complement strand
GCGGCAACCAGCCAGTCAAAGGTGGAACTGCGCATCAGCGAGAAATTGGGCAGGCCGGAACATGATGAATATCGCTGGGTATCCTTCGAGGAAGGTCATGAGCTGCCGGGTGTGCGGCTGCGACCGGTGCTTAAATGTGCGCACCACAAGACCGGCTGCCTGATGATGGATTGAAACCTGACCATGCACCCCGTTAAGACTGAAATCCCCGCGGAACAGACAGCAGAAAACCTGTTGCTGCTGATACAGGATCTTGTTGCCGAAGTGCATCCGCAGCGATCATCGATGGAAGTCATTGGTCTGGATAGCCGCTTTGAGCAGGACCTTGGTCTTGACAGCCTGACCCGCGTCGAACTGATTGCACGGGTTGAAAGGCATTTTGCACTGGCCTTGCCGGAACGCAGCTTCGCCGAGGTCGAAACCGCCCGCGACCTGTTACGCGCCATACAGGGTGCCGTAACACCCCGCGCAAGATTGTCTGATTCGGCAGTAAAGGCGGTATCGCTGGGCCCGGCAGAGGCTGCACCGGCCGAGGCAAACACCCTGCTGGAGATTCTGGACTGGCACGTTGAACATCATCCCGAGCGGCAACATATTCAGCTCTACCAGGATGAAGGTGAGGGTGAGAGCCTCAACTACCGGCAATTGAAGGCAGGTGCTGCACGCGTTGCCGCGGGCCTGCAGCAGGCCGGTCTGCAGCCGGCCGAGCCGGTTGCCATCATGTTACCCAGCGGTACGGATTACTTTTACAGTTTTATCGGCATCCTGATGGGCGGCGGCGTCCCGGTCCCGGTCTACCCGCCAGCACGGCCCTCACAACTGGAAGACCATCTGCTCAGGCATGCGCGCATATTGGCCAACTGCCGCGCCATTACCCTGATCACCGTTCCCGAAGCCAGCAAGGTAGCGCGCCTCCTCAAGTCACACGTGCCGGGTTTGAAAAACATCGTGACGGTTTCCGAACTCATGGCGTCCGCCGCGAGTGTGTCACCCCCTGCCCTGGGCAGCAACGATATTGCCTTTCTGCAATACACATCAGGCAGTACCGGCAACCCCAAGGGGGTGGTCCTGACGCATGCCAACCTGCTCGCCAATATCCGCGCCATGGGCAGCACCGTCAGGGCCAGCCCGGACGATGTCTTTGTCAGCTGGCTGCCGCTTTATCATGATATGGGCCTGATCGGCGCATGGCTGGGGAGCCTCTATTATGCGACGTTACTGGTCGTCATGCCGCCGCTGAGCTTTCTGGCCAGGCCGGAACGCTGGTTGTGGACCATTCACCGCTATCGAGGCACCCTGTCGGCGGCCCCGAACTTTGGCTACGAGTATTGCCTGAAGCGCATCAGGGACGAGGACCTGCAGGGCCTGGACCTGGGTAGCTGGCGTGCCGCCTTTAACGGGGCCGAGACGATCAGTCCGGATACCCTGCAACTATTCGAGTCCCGCTTCGCAGGCTACGGCTTTCATGCAACTGCCATGATGCCGGTTTACGGGCTGGCCGAGTCTACCGTCGGCCTGGCGTTTCCACCCCTGGGCAGGGGGGCTGTGATCGATCAGATCGATCGCTCTACGTTCATGCGTAGCGGGCAGGCAAATCCGCTAGCAGGCACCGGCCAGCATGCGCTGCGCTTTGTATCCTGTGGTTCGCCCCTGCCCGGCCTGCAGGTCAGGATTGTTGACCAGGCCGAACAGGAACTGCCCGAACGCCACGAAGGACGGCTGGAATTCCGCGGCTCATCCAGCACCAGCGGTTATTACCGTGACGCCGACAACACCCGACAGCTTTTCCACCAGGACTGGCTGGATTCCGGAGACCTGGCCTACATTGCCAATGGCGAGGTTTATATCACCGGGCGCATCAAGGACATAATCATCCGTGCGGGGCGCAACATCTATCCCCATGAACTGGAAGAAGCCATCGGCAATATCCCCGGTATACGCACCGGCCGTGTTGCTGTATTCGGCAGCACGGACACCGGCACGGCGACGGAACGACTCATCGTACTGGCGGAAACCCGCAGCAAGGATGGCGACGAACGCGAGAAGCTGCGCATCGCAATCAATACGCTTGCCACCGACCTGGTCGGTGCACCCCCGGACGAAGTTGTGCTGGCGCCACCCGCTACCGTGCTGAAGACCTCAAGCGGCAAAATCCGCCGCGCGGCCAGCCGCGAACTTTTCGAGAAAGGCGAAATCGGAAGGCGCCGGCGCAGCATGCCCTGGCAAGTGACCCGCCTGGCACTGTCCGCCGTGTTACCGCAAATCCGGCGGACACTGAATTCCCTGTCCGTGAAGACGTACGCGGCTTACTGCTGGCTGGTGTTTGCTGCACTGGCCCCGGTCACCTGGCTCTCCGTCACCCTGCTTCCCGGCCACTCCCTGCGCTGGTCTGCCATGCGCACCAGCACCCGCTTGCTGGCAAAGGCCACCGCAACCCCTGTCAGGGTCAGTGGCCTGGAAAACCTGCCTGCAGAAGGAAGCGCCTGTGTTCTGGTTGCCAATCACAGCAGTTATCTCGACAGTTATGCCCTGGTTGCCAGCCTGCCCGCTACGTTCCGCTTTGTTGCAAAGGCAGAGCTGGCAAAGACCTTTGTCGTGCGCAAGCCACTGGAAAACATACATACCGAATTCGTTGAACGCTTCGACATCAGCAAGAGTATCAGCGGCAGCCGGCATCTTGCAGATGTCCTGCAGGCGGGACATGCATTGCTGTTTTTTGCCGAAGGTACCTTTACCCGCATACCGGGCCTGATGCCCTTCCACCTCGGTGCTTTCACGCTGGCAGCAGAGACCGGGATATCAGTCATACCTGTAGCTATCCGCGGCACACGTTCGATACTGCGCGCCAACAACTGGCTGCCCCGCCACGGGACGATACACATTCACATTGGACAGGCCATACAACCCCGCGATATCGAGGAGCAGGTCGGCGGGGACAGCTGGAAAGTTGCCATTGCCTTGCGGGAACACTGCCGAAAATTCATTCTGCGACACTGCGGGGAACCCGATCTTGCGTAATACCCGGCAATTTCCAGCATCCGGGCTTTTGCAATCAGCGCACCAGCAACACGGGGCAAAACAGCGCTTCGAGACACTGGTCAAGACCGGCCAGCTGCAACAGCGGGTGTTCTGCCTCCGTGACCAGCAGGCGCATACCCGCTGCACCTGCAACCCGGACCAGGGACTGGGCGTCTGAACCGGTCATCTGCACGAGGCGGGCTTCCTGCTCGTGCCGGCGCAGCACCACGATGGCCTTCTCTTTCAGTGCCTGCACATCCTGCGGCTCGACAGCCGGTAGCATGACGGTCAAGCGGGCGGCCATATCCCGGGCAAGGCTGCAGGCTGTTGCGAGCGCCCGACCGCCCTGCTCTGAATCACTGAACAGTACGCTGATGGCGGTATCCGTTTCGCGGGCCTGGTATGCAACCGGCCGGGTTGTCGCAAACACACGCGAGGAGACCAGGGAACTGACCCGGCCCAGGCTGAGTATCTCTGCGCCGAAGGCATTTGCCAGCGTGGCCGCCGCGGCGTGCCCCCGCCATACCTGAAACGACCAGGGCACGCCAAGCTCCCGCGCGGCATGCTCGAGCATTTGTTCGGCACGCCGCGCCAGTGTCCGCAATTCCCGCTGCATGCGTTGCGTGCTTATCTGTTCGCCGCTGATCGACCAGGGCCTGACCTCGCGCAAAAACGGCAGTCCAGGCAAGCGCATCAGGTTGATGTCTTCAACAAACACCCCCTCAAGCTCGGCACCCGTGATAGCCGCCAGGCGTACCGCGGTTTCCAGCGGTGCACGCCCGGATTCGGACACATCCAGGGTGACGGTGATGCGCTTCACAGGGGGTTGTTCGTTTAGCGGCGTCATAATGATGGCTTGTCGTGTCAATGACTGCCCTTGCCCCCCGATGAGGGATGGTCTCGCATTACGTGTGAGTAACGGCCAAGCGTATCCTCCACCCGGCGGTTCAGGCTGCCTTTTGGAAACAGCCCTTTCTTGTTGCGTTTTCCTGCCGGCAAGCCGGTCAGCAACTTGATGCCGTCATCGACAGTGTCGATGGCGTGAATAGCAAACTTTCCGGCCGCGACGGCCTCGCGGACATCCTCACGCAGCATGAGGTGCTTGATATTCGTTGCCGGGATGATGACACCCTGGTCCCCCGTCAGGCCGCGCATGTTGCACACATCAAAGAAGCCCTCGATCTTTTCATTGACACCACCGATTGGCTGGATTTCGCCCTGCTGGTTCACGGACCCGGTGACGGCGAGAGACTGGTCGACAGGCGCATCGGCCAGCGCCGATAACAGCGCAAAGAATTCGGCAGACGAGGCGCTGTCTCCCTCGATCTCGCCGTAGGACTGTTCAAAGACCAGGCTTGCCGAAAGCGCCAGGGGACGATCAGGCAAATAGCGTGCACCCAGCAGTGCGGAAAGAATAAAGACGCCCTTGGAATGGATGGGGCCTCCCAGCTCCACTTCCCGCTCGATATCGACGACGTCAGCATCACCCATGCGGGCACGGGCGGTGATACGTGTTGGCCGTCCGAACATGAAATTACCCATATCGAGCACAGAGAGACCGTTCACCTGTCCGGTTTTCTTTCCGGTCGTGTCGATCAGCAGGGTACCGCGGCTGATTTCTTCCTGCATGCGTTCGCGGATTCGGTCCACGCGGTAGATGCGGGTATCGACAGCATGCTGCACATCATCAGCGCTGACGGTTTCATGCTGCTGTTCGGCTGCCCAGTAATCTGCCTCGCGCAATATGTCGGTGAGGCTGCGGGTATGGGTCAGCAGCTTCTCGCCGTCCTCCAGCAGCCGCGCACTGTGTTCAATGACACGAGCCACTGCCGGGCGATCCAGGTGGCGCAGCTGCTCCACGCGGATCAGGCTGCCTATCAGGCGTGCATAGAGCTGCTGGGATTCAGGTGTTCGGTCCATGCGGTAGTCGAAATCCACCGCAACCTTGAACAGTTCATTGAACTCCGGATCATACATGGAGAGCAGGTAGTAGATATGCGGTTCACCAAGCAGGATCACCTTGACATTCAGGGGGATGGGTTCCGGCTCCAGCGAGACCGTGCTGACCACGCTCATCAGCTGGGCCAGTGATTCAATACGCACCTCGGCGGCCTGCAGTGCACGCTTCAGCCCGTCCCAGGCAAATGGCTGCATCAGCACCTTGAGTGCATCGACGATCAGGTAGCCGCCATTCGCGCGGTGCAGTGCACCGGGGCGGATCATGGTGAAGTCGGTAATCAGGGCACCCAGCTCCGAACGGTGTTCGACCCGCCCGATAAGATTGTTGTAACTGGGGTAGTCCTCGTAAATAACCGGCGCACCGTCCTGGTCTTCATGCGTCATGAAGGCGTTGACCTTGTAGCGCTTGTCGACCTGCATGTCGTCATCACGCTGGGCCATCTCCACACCAAATATCCGCAGGCCGTGCTTCTCCTCTTCCTGCGGCAGAAAGTGGCGGAAATTGGCGATAACATCCTCTGCGACTTCGTCAAGATACTCGATGACAGCGGGTAACGCCTGGTATCCGGAACGCAGCGTGTTGACAAGGTTCAAGACTGCACTTGCCGCTATTTCGCGATTGAGCTTTGCGATACGGTCATGGAACTCCTTTTGCCAGTCAGGAATCT
>CAJQNP010000017.1 GCA_905479705.1 uncultured Gammaproteobacteria bacterium | reverse complement strand
GGGCGGCATGATCTGGTCATAACCCCAGCGGGAAAACAGGTCGAGCAGCTCGCGGCGCGCGCACTCCAGCCGCCATGCCTGCGGGGGCAGCACTTCATCGATACCTTCCGGCAACAGCCACTGGTCTTTACTGGTCATAATTGATTGTTTCGTACAACAACACTCTTTAACAATTCCGCAGGAGCGCCTTGCAGGCGGGGAAATTCAAAACAATTCGCGCCTGCAAGGCGCTCCTACACGATTAGCAAATTCGCTGGAAGCAAATACTGGTTCATGTGCCTAGCGCACAATCGTCAGCAGCACCACACCGATAACCATGCTCACCAGACCCATAATGCGCAGGGTCCGGTCGTCCAGCTGCGACACCGTTTGCAGCATCTGCCGCATCGAACCCGGGTTCAGGAACGGCAGCATACCCTCGATAATCAGCACCAGGGCGATAGCGGCGAGCAGATCTGCCCAGACGATACCCATGACTCACAAAAATCCCCGGGCAGTCACCCGGGGATCCGTGTAGAAAGGCATCATCACAATCAGGCCAGTATCACTCGCCGCGGTAATCACCGAAGTACTTGAAGAATTCCGTGTTCGGTTCCAGCACCAGGATATCCTGGGCACTGCCGAGTGATTCCCGGTAGGCATTCATGCTGCGGTAGAACTCGTAGAACTCCTGGTCCTTGCCATAGGCTTCTGCGTAAATCTCGGTCGCCCTGGCATCACCCTCACCGCGCAAGATCTCCGCATCGCGGCGTGCCTCGGCCAGGATCACGGTGCGCTCCCTGTCGGCAATCGCCTGGATCCCCTTGGCGGCCTCCTGACCCTGGGCGCGAAACTCTTTGGCAATCCGTTCACGCTCTGCACGCATACGCGCATAAACCGAGCTACTGACCTCCTGCGGCAGCTCGATCTGCTTGATACGCACATCGACGATCTCGATACCGAACTGCTGTACCTCGCTGTTGGCCTTGGTGGTCAGGTCGGCCATCATCACCGAGCGGTCATCGGACACCACCTGCTTGATGGTACGTTGGTCGAACTCCAGCTGCAGGCCGTTGTTGACTATCTGCAGCAGGCGCAGACCGGCCTGGCGTTCATCGCCCATGAACGAGGTGTAGTACTTCGCCGCATCGCGGATGCGCCACTTGACAAAGAAGTCCACCGACACGTTCTTCTTCTCACCAGTGAGGAAGCGTTCCGGGCGCGTGTCCAGAGTCAGAATACGCTTGTCGAATTTGCGTACGTTGTTGATGGGCCAGGGGGCCTTGATGTGCAGGCCGGGCTCGTAGTTTGACTCGACGATCTCACCCAGCTGGAACTTGATAGCCGCCTGACGCTCATCGACGATGAACAGCGAACTCACGGCCACCAGCAGGGCGACAACGACCAGTATTAACAGGAAATTCTTTGCCATTAGCGGGTTCCTCCTTCACGAGTGGAGGTACGTCGCCGGGGTCCCTCGCTCTGCTGGGGCGAGGGCATGTTGATCTGTGCATCCTCGGCCGGCCTGGTACTGGTGACACCCTTGTTTTCCATGAGCTTGTCCAGCGGTATATACATGAGATTGTTGCCGTCCTTGACCTGCATCACCACCTTGTTGGAGTTGGCGAACACATACTCCATGGTCTCCAGGTACATGCGCTTGCGAGTAATCTCCGGCGCCTTTTCATACTCGACGCGGGTCTGGCTGAAGCGGCTGGCCTCACCCTCGGCATTGGCGATCACCTTGTCACGGTAGGCCATCGAGGCCTCGCGCAGGCGGGCGGCATCACCGCGCGCCTTTGGCAGGATATCGAGGGCATAGGCCTCGGCCTGGTTCTTGTAGCGTTCCTCGTCCTCGCGGGCCTTGATGGCATCCTCGAACGCCCCCTGCACCTCTTCCGGCGGCTGCGGATCCTGCAGGTTGACACTGGTCAGGATCAGGCCGGTCTTGTACTTGTCGAGTATCGACTGCGTCAGGTCCTTGGTCTGGCGCACGATCTCGCCACGACCACCACTGAGAAACTCGTCCATGGAGATGCCACCGATGACCTCGCGCAAGGCGCTCTCGGTAGCCTGCCTCAGGGTGTCATCCGGATCACGTACCATGAACAGGTAATCCTCGGCATTGCTGACCTGGTACTGTGCGGCGACCTCGACCTGGATGATGTTCTCATCACGGGTCAGCATCTTGGCACGGTGACTGACGGTACGCAGGTTATCGACATCGACCTTGTCCACCGTCTCGATACCGCGCAGGATCCAGTGGGGTCCCGGCCCGGTAATGCTATGAAACTCGCCGAGGCGCAACACGACACCCCGCTCGGCCGGCTCGACGATATAAATACCGGACAGCACCCAGGCGGCCACGGCAACAATCGCGATCAAACCGATGCTGATGGACTTGCGCGGTCCGGCTGTGCCGCCACCGCCACCCTTGCCACCCTTGCCACCGAAGAAACGGTTCATGCGGTCACGCATCTTGCGCGCCAGTTCGTCCAGATCAGGCGGGCCGTCGTTGCCGCTGCCGCCCCACGGGTCCTTGTTTCCGCCACCCGGTTCATTCCAAGCCATACGTCACTCCAAGTTCAGACCGAAAAAAAGCGCATACCCACTGCGGGCATGTACCTGAATATCGGGTTAGTTTAAGAAGCTTGCGCAGTACCCGCAAGGAAATCTACGGATTCTGCCGTGAGGAAGTCACATTCACCTGCCGCTTCACGGATAATTTTGTCTATATTTCTCTGTGCCATACAAATTTCCAGCCACCAGCTGCCCTGTTCATCGACATGCTCGGACATCACCTCTCCAATGTCGTACAGCGAGGAGCGGGTGCGCCCGCCATCGGGGCCGATATGCAGCCAGCCATGCACCTGGGCACCGTGAAAGTGGGTCTTCAGCGCCTCGGCGAGCAGATCCAGCCCGGCCCCGGTGATGGCCGAGACCCACACACGGTCAACCTGCCCGTCTTCCAGGTACTCGATGTGCGGTTCCGTGTCGCACAGGTCGATCTTGTTGTAGACACGAATCTGCGGCACCTCCTCGGCACCGATTTCATGCAGCACCTCGTTCACCTGCTCCATGTGCGCATGCCGTTCCGGGTCGTGCGCATCGACAACATGCAGCAGCAGTTCTGCCGTGCGTGTCTCTTCCAGCGTGGCGCGAAAGGCCGCCACCAGGTCATGCGGCAGGTGGCGGATAAAGCCCACCGTGTCCGCCAGTACCAGTGGCCCGACGCCGGTGACGTCGACGCGCCGCAGGGTTGGATCAAGCGTCGCAAACAGCTGGTCAGCGACATAGGCCTGCGCGCCCGTCAGGGTATTGAACAGGGTCGATTTACCGGCATTGGTATAACCCACCAGTGACACCGACGGGACATCGGCACGTTCGCGCGCACGCCGGCCCTGATGGCGCTGGCGCTCGACCTTGTCGAGCCGCGCGTTGATCACTTTTATGCGCGCATTGAGCATGCGGCGATCCGATTCCAGCTGCGTCTCACCCGGTCCGCGCAGGCCGATACCACCCTTCTGCCGTTCAAGGTGAGTCCAGCCCCGTACCAGCCGGGTCGACAAATGGCGTAACTGCGCGAGCTCGACCTGCAGCTTGCCTTCAAAGGTGCGTGCACGCTGCGCGAAGATGTCGAGAATCAGGCCCGTGCGCGCGACCACCCGGCACGACAACAGCCGTTCCAGGTTTCTTTCCTGCGTGGGGCTCAGCGGGTGATTGAAGATGACCAGGTCGGCATCATGCTCCTCGACAGCAGCCAGCACCTCGTCTGCCTTGCCCTGCCCGATAAACAGGCGCGAGTCCGGTGTGTGGCGCGTGCCAGTGACCGTGGCAACGCTGGTTGCCCCGGCAGAGCCGACAAGTTCGGTGAACTCCTGCAGATCCTCCTGACCGGCGCCATCGGGAAAATTGATGTGGACCAGGACGGCCCGCTCACCGCTAGTGGGGCGTTCGAACAAACAGACACCCCGTCAGTTGGATTTGGTTTTCAGGCATTCCCTGGCTGTTGTTCATGAGCGGCTTCGTCATCCGCGCCCGGAATACGGACGTTGCGTGCCGGCACGACGGTCGAAATCGCGTGTTTGTAGACCATCTGGCTGACCGCATTCTTTAAAAGTACGACAAATTGATCAAATGACTCAATCTGGCCCTGCAATTTAATGCCATTGACCAGGTAAATCGAAACGGGGACTCGCTCTTTGCGCAGGGCATTCAGAAATGGGTCCTGCAAAGATTGTCCTCTATTCATGTTTCTCACTCCTTTTTCTTGTTTCGCGCATGATTACTATATTGTGTCGATTGAATTCCCTTTCAACACATCCGCAGTCTGTCCTGCGGAGATAATACTGAAATTTTAGCACAATCACATACTTATTTTACCAAACCAGCGGTATTTTCGAGCCATTCGGCGACCGCAGCGACCACCTGCTGGCGCACATCCCCGGCCTCGGCCGTGAAGCGTTCCAGATCGGGCTCACTGCGTAACCAGGTGAGCTGGCGCTTGGCGTACTGCCGCGTGGCGATGACCGCCTGTTCAACCATCGACTCGTAATCGAGCTGCCCGCCCAGGTGCTGCCAGACCTGTCGATAGCCGACCGCCCTGATGGCCGGCAGGTCGGCCGTTAAGTCACCGCGGTCAATCAGCTTTTTGACCTCATCCAGCAGCCCCTCGGCGAGCATCTGCTGGAAACGCGCCTCAATACGGCGATGCAGCAGCGCCCGGTCGGCGGGAATCAGTGCCAGCTTCAGCACCCGGTACGGAAAATCGCTGAGCGGCTGGCTGGCGTGAAAGTCACTCATGGGCTGCCCGCTCAGCTCGTAGACCTCCAGCGCGCGCTGAATGCGCTGTGGATCCGTTGCATGGATGCGCGCCGCGGCTGCCGGGTCCACCGCGGCCAGCCGCGCATGCAGTGCCGGCCACCCTGTCAGCCGGGCCTCCTCCTCAAGCCGGGCGCGCAGCGCCGCATCCGCGGCCGGCATCTCCGAGAGACCCAGCTGCAGGGCCCGGAAATACAGGAAGGTGCCCCCGACCAGCAGGGGAATCCGGCCCCTGCCGGTGATCTCGGCCATCTCGACGAGCGCATCGTCACGAAACCCGGCCGCCGAGTACGGCTCTGACGGGTCGCGGATATCGATCAGCCGGTGTGGCGCCGCTGCCAGGGTCGCGGCGTCCGGTTTTGCCGTGCCGATGTCCATGCCGCGATACACCAGCGCGGAATCGACACTGATGATATCCATGGGGAAACGCTTCACCAGTTCCACCGCCAGCGAGGTCTTGCCGGAGGCCGTGGGCCCGAGGAGAAAGATGGCGGGTGAGCGGGTATTACCCATGCGCTTGTAGGGCCGAATTCATTCGGCCAGCAGTCGATTGCGGTGGCACAGCCGAGGTCGAATAAATTCGACCCTACATTTCTGCCCACTGCAAACCACTAGCGCCCGCGTAAAAACAGCTTGTCCA
>CAJQNP010000016.1 GCA_905479705.1 uncultured Gammaproteobacteria bacterium | reverse complement strand
CTCGACCGGCAGCAACAGCTCGCGGCTGAGCAGTCCGAGCTGTTGATTAACAGCATCACCTGGGCGATCAATCAGAACACTCCGTTCGACATTCGCGAGGAAGCCTACAGCGACCGCCGCCTGACAATCCTGCAGGAACTCATCACCCGCCTCAAGGCACTCGGCTTTAGCGGCACGGTACAGCTGCATTCCCACCTGGGCGAGTTCTGTCTGGTCGGTGACGAGGTCAATGGTTATACCCTGCCACCAGCAAACCTGCCGGTCACGGAGTGCGCACGGATGGGACACCCGCTGCAGCAACTGCCATCGCTGGGCGAACGGCAATCCATCGGCTTTGCAAATTTCCTGGCTACATCACCCTTACTGCAAAACAGCGGCATTAACATCGAGCTCGTCTCCCACCAGTACAGCCTCCCGCGTGCGCCCTACCCGCCCAAACACCCGGATGTCACGGCCTACGAGTGGAACCGCATCGGCGCCGCAAACAACCGTGTTGAAGTCAGCCTGATCCCGCAGACCTGATTGCATTAACGCCCCAGGCATCCCGAGAGGCCATGGCTGAAGGCCAGCCAGACCAGGAAATTACGGCTATAGTTAACCCGTATAAAATAACCCGACACAGATTTGCCCCCCCGGAGATTTCATCATGAACAAGGACTACATGACCGGCCATTGTTGCGCCGTAACCGCGGACACCCGCAAACCATTGATAAACACATTACTGACCCTGTTCGCGGTCTGCCTGTTTACCGCCCCCCTTTACCTCGACCAGGGCCAGGCACATGCCGTATCCACCGGGGACATCGTTGCCGACGATGTCGACGCCGAACGTAAAAAGAAAGAACAGAAGAAAAACAGCAAGAACAAAGACAAGGACAAGGACAAAAAGAAAAAGAACAACAAGAACAAGGACAAGAACAAGAACAAGAAAGACAAGGATAAAAAGAAGGACAAGAAAGATAAGAAGGATAAAGACAAGAAAAAGGACAAGGACAAGAAAGACAAGAGCAAGGATAAAGACAAGTCCAAGGACAAGTCGAAAGACACAAAGGACAAGCAAGCCAGGCCTGCCGTGCAACCGGCACCGGCACCTGCCGTACAACCGGCACCGGCTGTCCAACCCCGGTAATACCGACCTGACGCAGTCTCAAAACGGCGGCCCACAGGCCGCCGTTTTTCATGGCCGCTCGGTTAACCGCTTTCAGTTGTCCTTCAGGACCTCTATGCTTGGGTGATGAAGTCCCTTCACGCAGCCCTAGCCGGCACACTCCTGCTTGCCGCCCTGCCTGGCCGCGGGGACCCACTGCCGGGACCTGGCAACCATCCTGTCGGCAAGGTCAACGTCACCCTGATCGATAGCAGTCGCCCAACACCGACGGATTCGCATGAAACGACCAGCAACCAGCGTGTACTGGATACCTCCGTGTGGTATCCGGCGCAACCGCGTGACCGGGAATGGCTACGGCCCGGTCCACCCCCCCTGGCCCGGCAGGCATGCCCCGCCCCGCTGGTCATCTACAGCCACGGCTTCATGTCCATGCGCCACAACGGTGCCTACCTGGCCAGCTACCTGGCCGGCCGCGGCTACCTTGTCGCCGCTGCAGACTTCCCGCTGACACACCTTGGTACGCCCGGCGGACCGCGATTTATCGACGTACTTAACCAGCCGGGTGACGTCAGTTTCATCATCGACAGCCTGCTGAACGACAACACCGAGGGACTGCTCGACCTCGCAGACTGCATAGACCCGCAGCGCATCGCGGTGGTGGGGCTCTCACTCGGCGGCATGACCACCACCTTGCTGGCGTTTCACCCGGAACTGCGTGACCCGAGAATCGCGGCAGCCGTGTCGATCGCCGCCCCGGTCGCCCTGCTCGGGAAGGCCTTCTTTCAGCACGAGGCACCCCCGTTCATGATGATCGCGGGCGACATCGACGCCATGGTTGACTACCGGGACAACATCGAGGTACTCGCCGACTGGTCACCCGACACCACCGTCGTGACCCTGCACGACGGTTCTCACACGGGCTTTGCCGGCGTGGCGGGCTGGTTGTTTCGCTGGCTCGACAACCCGGACAGCGTCGGCTGCTGGGCGTTGCGCGGCAAGATCAATGGCCAGCTCGTGGTGCCGGATGGCTTCATGGACGCGCTGCGCGGACAGTCCGCTGGAGCCGCAGCCGACATGACACTGCTGCCGTGTAGCGACCCGGAACTGCCCCATGCACTGCGACCAAAGCATCAACTCATGCTGACAAGCCACTCAATCTACGCATTTTTACAGGGCAACCTGCACCCCGATGCCAACACCCGTGCAGACTACACACGCCTGCTCGAGGAAACACTGCCGGACCGGTATCCCGAGATGAGCGTGGCCCCGCGCCCCGACAGGCAATAACTTGAATTATTCAAGGCCTCGCCTATAACTGATACAGGCCCACAGGAGATCAAACCCATGAATATACGCACAACAGTCGATCCGATCAGTGGCCATGAAGTGACCAACCTGGAAAGCGCACCCTGCGTGTACGACGGTGATGGTGACAATGGCATAGAAATCTATTTCGAAAACGAGGCCGACCGGCAGGCCTACCTGCAACTCGGTGACGATCACGGTATTTCCCTGAAGGGTAACGACTCGGACGACTACGTGGCCGAAGGCTGACCGCGCTATACTCCAGCCTCACCGATCCGTTATTCCCGTTGCGCGGGGATAACGGTTTATTCTTCACTCCGGGTGATGCTGCATGACGACTGATGACACCACGCTGCTCGACCCCCGCTGGGGCAAACCGGACCCGACACACGATCCCTGGTTACTGGCACACTTCCGGCCCCGCGCAACGGACATCCTCATCACCACGGCCCCCAAGGCCGGCACCACCTGGATGCAAAACATCCTCCACCAGCTGCGCACTGGAGGCGACCCGTCCTTTGACAGCATTGATCGCGTCGTTCCCTGGCTGGAGTTGCCGCGCGCGGGACTCGATCACAGGGCGGTGCTGGACGGATATGAAGCTATCGAATCTCCGCGCATCTTCAAGACCCACTGTACCTACGAGCAAACACCGGGTACCGATACCGTCAGGCTCATCCTGTCATCACGTGACCCGCGCGATTGCATGGTCAGCTTCTACCATCACGTCATGGACATGACCGATGCGGCGCGCGCCCAGGGCCAGTTTGCAGACCTGAAGTCATTCGATGATGTCTTTGAACGCTGGATGTCATTCGGTGCCTGGTTCCGCAACATACACAGCTGGTGGCCACATTATCATGATGACAATGTACTCTGGCTGCGCTACGAGGACATGAAACAGGACATCGACCCCTGCGTTGACCGGATACTGCAGTTTCTCGGCTGGCAGATAACCGCTACGCAGCGCGACGCGGTAAATAAATATATTTCCTTTGAGTGGATGAAGGCACACACCGATAAATTTACCGTGAGCCACCGGGGCGAGCCGTTGTTCAAGCCCGGGGGATTCATACGCAAGGGCCAGGTCGGTGATCACAAGCAGCAACTCAGCAAGACACAGGAGCAGCAAATCCTCGACAGGGCAAATGAATTGCTTGCGGACGACTGCCTGGACTTTCTCGGGCTCGCCAGCTGATATTCAATTCAGGGAAGCCCTGATTGGTTCATCATTCCCGGTGGCGGGTAGCGGAAACCCGGACAACAGCGCACAGCACGCTGAACGCCTGCAGGGCGAGCACACCGAGTCATCCAGAGGTCTGATTTCAATGCGTTATGGATTCCCGCGTTCGCGGTAATGACTTAAGATTGGATAAACCAGAGGTTTATCAAACAATAATGGAGCTGACTGCCATGGCTACTGACAAACACCGTTCTATCTGGAAGGCCGCCCTGCTGCGTCTTCGCCAGGACTGGCAAGCCGTATTCACCACGCACCTTGCCTACACGGCGCTTGGCGTCATCCTGTTTACCCCGTTATTTGCGCTCACCGGCCGACTGCTGCTGTCACTGTCCGACCAGCCTGCCCTTGCAGACCAGGACATTGCCTGGTTCCTGCTGTCCCCGGCAGGCCTGATCGCGCTGATCCTGCTGGCTGGACTGGGGATCACCATTCTTGGCTTCGAACAGGCCTCGCTGATGACCATGAGCGCCGGCCACGCACAGGGCCTGCACATCGGTAGCGTCGCGGCGCTGCGCTATACCGCCGTGCGCGCCCACGGCATCTTTCTGTTTGCCATCCGGCTGGTCGTGCGCGTGCTGGCACTGACACTGCCGTTCCTTGCCGCCGCCGCTGCCATCGCCTGGTACCTGCTGACCGACTACGATATCAATTACTACCTGGCCGAACAGCCGAGGGATTTCTGGATAGCCGCCGTGCTGATCGCTGCACTGCTGCTGGTGATGACGGTACTGCTCGTTAACAAATTGCTGGGCTGGTCACTGTCGCTGCCCCTGGTCCTGCTTGCCGGTTACTCACCTGCACAGTCATTTTCCGAGAGTGAACGCATCACCCGCGGTAACCGGGTTGCGCTGCTCAAGACCCTCGCCATCTGGGCCGCACTGTCGCTGCTGCTCGGCGGACTCGTCACAGGCGCCGTCGGGTTGCTTGGCAATCAACTGGTACCGCGATTTTATGACTCCATTGACTGGCTGGTGCCGGTACTCGGTGGCGTGGTCGCCCTGTGGATGCTCGGGAATTTCCTCGTCACCGTGTTCACCTCGGGTGGTCTTGCCTATGTGCTGGTCGAGTTTTTTGAACGCCACGGCGCAACAGAAAGCCGCATCGACCTGTCGGGCCTTGCACAGCAGGAACAGGGGCGCGGCTTGCGGCTGTCTGCACCGGTGCTTGCCATCGCCCTCGCCGGTGCAGCCGCCTGTGCCGTCCTGGTCGGCCACTGGCTGATGAACGGCATCCAGATCAGTGACACGGTCACGGTCGTGGCACACCGGGGGGCGGCCGGCAAGGCACCGGAAAATACCCTCGCCTCCATGCGCATGGCCATCGAGGACGGTGCCGACTGGCTGGAGATCGATGTACAGGAGAGCGCGGACGGTGAGGTCCTGGTCATCCACGACAGCGATTTCATGAAACTCTCCAGCGTTGACATGAAGGTCTGGGACGGCAGTCTTGCCGAGATCCGCGAAATAGACGTCGGCAGCTGGTTTGATCCGCAGTTTTCCGATGAGCGCGTGCC
>CAJQNP010000015.1 GCA_905479705.1 uncultured Gammaproteobacteria bacterium | reverse complement strand
GGTGGTGACGTCGGTCTGCTGGTACGCAAATCACTGGAAAACATGTTATCCGGCATTACCGGGGTGCACGACGGAAATCGCGGAAGCGCCCTGATCGACGCGGGCAGCAAACTCTTTAATCACCGGTTTCGCCCGGTATGGGTGATTGCCTCCTATAACCTGTTGATCAACTTCATGATAGAAATGCTTGCGGGCATGGAAATCCGCTCTGCCGACAGGCTGCGTCTGGAGACTGTTATCAGTACCCTGATGTTGCGCGACATGGGCCTGACCATGGAGGGTTTCTGGCGGGCATCACACGGGGCGGTCAGTAATGAACTGGCCCACGTGGCCGACCAACTCGGCATGGTTGAAGACCTGCTGTCCGGAATTCCGCATTACGTGTGGAGCGTCGACCTGAAAAGCAACAAGGTCATTTATGCAAACTACCCGCTGCATTCTCTCTATCCCGAGGCCCTGCAGGCACCGTTTCCCTGTCTCGCCGACACCCGTGAAGAGGACCAGCAGCAACTGACGAGCACCTGGCAGAATGCCGTCTCTGGCAGCAACAGTTATGCGGAGATACGCATGTCGCTGGCCGGGGGGGGTGAACACTGGTACCGGGTATCCCTGTTTCCATCTCTCAACCGGCTCGGCAAGCCGGTCTTGATGCACTGCGTGCTCGAAGACATCAATCACATGATCAGCGAGCGCAAGATCCTGGAACGTCTCGCAACGACCGACCGTCTCACGAACCTGCCGAATCGCGCCCTCTGGGCCGACCATCTCAACCTGGCGCTGGCCGCCTCGCGGCGCGTTCCAGGCTCGCAGGTCGTGGTGATCTCGGTCGATATCAACCAGTTCAAGATGTACAACGACACCCTGGGACGCGACGTCGGCGACATCCTGTTGCAGGATGTCGCCGCTCGACTGGATTCCATTATCCGCGAATCCGATTCCCTGGCGCGCCTCGGCGGTGACCGGTTCGGCGTGCTGCTGCAGCCCGTCAACAATGCCCGCACAGCAACCGACCGCGTCATCACGCAGATTCTGGATACATTTGATATACCGTTCTCCTACCAGGACAAGCAGTTGTGTATCAGCCTGACCATGGGTATTGCGCTGTTTCCCGATGACGGCACCAACGAGGAATCCCTGCTGACGAATGCCGAGAGCGCGATGCAGCGCGCCAAGCGCAACGGCCTGCCTTACCAGTACTTCGACCCGCGCAACGACGTCAGCCCGATGGATCAGTTACGTTATTCCGGGCAGATCAGGTCGGCACTGGACAACGACGAATTTTTGCTGCACTACCAGCCACTGATCGACATCCAGACATCACAGGTAACCGGTGCCGAGGCCTTGCTGCGCTGGGATCACCCGGTCGAGGGCACGGTCATGCCGCAACGCATCATTCCTGTTGCTGAACAGCTCGGCATGATTACCTCGATCACCAACTGGGTACTGGTAACGGCATTGCGCCAGTGCAGGCAATGGTCTCACGACGGTGTCACCATCCCGGTATCGGTCAACGTGTCAGCACGTTCCTTTCAGAATCCCCGCTTGCTGGAAAAAATCGAGTGGGCACTGGAGGAGGCCGGCGTTGACGGCGAGTGTCTTGAAATCGAGATCACCGAGGCAACCCTCATGCAAGACCTCGACCGGGCAACCGAGGTGCTCAATCGCCTCAGCGATGCGGGCGTGAGGATTGCGATTGATGATTTTGGTACCGGGTATTCGTCCCTGTCCTACCTGAAACGCCTGCCGATCCACACGCTCAAGATCGACCAGTCTTTTATCATGGACGTTGCCTTTGACCAGCAGGATATTGCGATTGTGCGCTCCATTATCGACCTGGGTCATAACCTGGGTTACAAGGTTGTCGCCGAGGGCGTTGAAAACAGCATGGCCTGGGACATGCTCGATAGCCTGGGTTGCGATACGGCGCAGGGTTTTCATATCAGCAGGCCACTGCCCGACAACCACTTCTCCGACTGGTTAAGCAGCAGCGGACATTGCGCCTGACTGATCAGCACTTTCCGCGCACAAACCTGCGCGACCCCCTGTAATTCCCGGGTAAAACAACGCGGGGTACGCGTTGCTGTATTCTGACGCCAGCAGCGTCAATCCCTTGTCACCAGGTCGCCTCCCTGCCCAGCAAGTCATTTTTGTGACGCCTGCCAGATCATCAGCCAGGGCATTCTGCTAGGTTAATTCAGTTATCTATTCAAGGACTTATCAATTTTTTCGGTTGACTTCCCCATGTTGGTACGCATGTTGCTACCTCTCTGGCAGGTAGCTTGATGACTGACAAACCAACACAGGAAAACAGCATGACCCGACCAGCCAAACACTCTCAACCGGATGCCTCTGCACATGCAACTCTCTGATATCAAGCTGGGACAGTGCAGCAGCACAGCGTCACCGGATCCACGCCACCCGGTACAGGTCATCGCGGTAACCGGCGGAAAAGGCGGCACCGGCAAGACGAATATTGCCGTGAATCTTGCCCAGGCACTCGCCAACGAAGGGCAGTCAACCTTGTTACTCGATGCCGACCTCGGCATGGCAAACGTCGACGTCATGCTGGGCCTTTCGGCAACACATACCCTTTCAGATGTACTCAACGGACAGTGCACACTTGAAGACATCGTCATTGATATCGATGACAAGCTGCAGGTCATCCCGGCAGCCTCCGGCATCAAGGAACTCGCTGACATGAAACAGCAGGGCTGCGCCGGACTGGTACGCGCCTTCAGCGACCTGAAACACCCGATTGATTTTCTCGTTGTCGATACGGCAACCGGCATCTCCGAATGCGTCGCCAGCTTCTGCCGGGCCGCGACGGAGATCCTTGTCGTGGTCTGCAATGAACCGGCCTCTATCCGGGACAGCGTCGCGCAGATTTCACTGTTCTCGTCAGAGTACGGCATCAGCCGCTTCAGGATCCTCGCCAACAAGGTTGAATCAGCCAATGAAGCCCAGGGACTGTTTCGAACGATTATCTCGCGCTTCAACGATAACCACAGGCCGCAGATTTCCTTCGCGGGATATATCCCGATCGATGAGCACCTGGGCAAGGCCGTCAGGCAGCACAGGGTGCTGGTAAACGCATACCCGCGCAGCCGCGCAGCAATGGCACTCAGGCATCTTGCCGGGCGTGTGATCGACTGGCCTCAGCCCGAGTACGCCGGTGGACACATTGAATTTTTTGTAGAACGACTTGTTGGTAATGAAAACATTGAAACGGAGGTGATGTCATGAAAAATACAGCAGCCAAGGTCACAACTGACTACAAGGAAAGTAACAATCGCGTGGTTGAGCACGAATCGCTGGTAAAGCGGATCGCATTCCACCTGATGAGCCGACTGCCGGCCAGCGTGCAGGCCGACGACCTGATTCAGGCAGGCATGATCGGCCTGATCGAGGCATCCAGGAAATTCGACCCGGAGCAGGGCGCCAGTTTCGAGACCTATGCCGGTATCCGTATTCGTGGCGCCATGCTGGACGAGATCCGTCGCACGGACTGGACACCGCGCTCGGTACACAGAAAGGCACGTGACGTCGCCGAGGCGGTACGCAGGATCGAGAACGAGAAGGGCCGTGATGCCCGGGATGTCGAGGTCGCCAAGGAAATGGGCCTGGAACTGAACGAGTATCACAAGATTCTGCAGGACGCGACCGGTTGCCGCATCTTCAGCTTTGAAGACCCGGGCACCATCGGTGAAGACGGCTATGCACCGACGCTGGAACAGCCAAACCAGCCGCTGGACAGCCTGCAACACGGTGATTTCAAGCAGGGGCTTGCCACCGCAATCAAGGGCCTGCCGGAACGTGAACGCCTGGTCATGGCCCTGTACTACGACGAAGAACTCAACCTGCGAGAAATCGGTGACATCCTCGGTGTCAGCGAGTCCCGGGTTTGCCAGATCCACGGCCAGGCCCTGATCCGTTTACGCGCGCGCATGGAAGACTGGCTCAAGGACTAGTACCGATGCCAGCTCCTGACTATCAACTGCAGTGGTACAGCCGACGTAGTGGCGTGGTCCGCGGCCCCTTCAGTGCCGAAGAGATCAGTCGCCACCTCATCCTGGGGCGGCTCTGCAAGGACGATGAAATCAGTCAGGATCGTGTCGCCTGGGAGCCTGCAGAACAAGTCGGCGGGTTATTGCCAGCCGAGCTGCAGAATCTTGATACCTGGGACGACTACCAGCGACTCGTCATCGCGCGCATGCAGGTGGACGAGCGCAAGGCTGAACGGCGTTGTCAGGATTGCAACAACCGAAACAACTGTCATCCCGAGCGCCGCAGCAATACAGACCGGCGCAACAGGGACAACGACCAGCTGGTGAGTCACTACCTGTTTGGCCATGCCGGCAGGCACAGCGTCGGCGAAGCGGGCGGCGCAAGACCGATCCTGCTGGCCCTGTTGTTGATGACGGTCATCCTTGCCTGGCTGGTGCCGACCCAGCGTTAAGCTATTTCCCGGCGTGTTGCCTGATTTCCGCCACGGGTGACGAGAACGCGGTTGTCGTGTAGCGCCACACCTTGATCGAGGACGACCAGTAATCCGGCGCCAGGCCTGCCTTGCGTTTCAGCTCGCGCAGAAAATCAGCCGGTTTATCCAGTGACGACCACACCGTCGGTAAAAAGGTACCGCGGTGATAATTCTCCTCCAGCACCCAGCCGGCCTCTCCCGGAATCATCAGCGACAGCAGCGCCTGTTCGTCCGCGCAGTCCACCGGGACCGGCGGGCTCAGCACCGATATTTCCAGCGTCAGGTACGGCAGTTCATCCGCGCTCAGGGGCGGGAAGCGGTGATCACGGAAGGCCGCCGAGTAGGCATTTTCGGCCACGCCCTCGAGCAGCCCTGACCGCGCCTCCAGCGACCCGATGCAGCCACGCAACCCGGCCGGGGTTGTCAGGGTGACGAAGCTCGCAGCCGGTGCGGTCATGTCTGCAGCCAGCCCGGAAGGAACGCTATAGTCCTGGCGCCCGGTTTGCAGGCCCTGTTCTATGGAGGCCAGTGCCGTCGTCAGCAGCAGGGCCTGGTCGTCCTTACTGTATGTCATGTGACTCGTTCAACAGATAGGTACCGTAGCCGACCACACGGTCACGCGGTCCTGCCGTGTCGCCTGAATTCCGTAAATCGACGGTCTTGATACTCAGGCCATGCTCACGTGCATAGCGTAGCAGGCCACTGACCGGATTCCGGCCGCAGGCATCCTCGTAACCGATGTCTTCAAAGGCCAGCGACTCGATGGCGCGCGAGGTGGCCGCATCGCGTGCCTGTGCGCTGCCGTAATCAAGGTAATGGCTGAGATCGGAACTGATTACCAGCAGTGTTTCATCGCCGCCCCAGAGCCGTTCTATCACCGCCGCGACCTCTGTACTGCTGGCCTCGCCAACCACCAGCGGCACCAGTGAGAATTCACCTAACTGGTGTTGCAGGAAGGGCAACTGGACCTCGAGACTGTGTTCCAGGGCATGGGCCGCGTCGTCCACGTGCACCTGCGGCAGTTCCGTGATCCGGGTGATCGCGTCCCTGTCCAGTGGCACACTGCCCAGCGGTGTTACAAAGCTGCTTGCCGTGGGCACTGCCAGCCCCCTGAAGGCCTTGCGGTGTGCAGGACCAAGCAGGATGACCCGCGTTATTTGATCAGCAACGGGTGCCAGAGTGGCATAGGCGCTTGCAGCCACCGGCCCGGAATAGATATAGCCGGCATGCGGTGCAATCAGCGCCTTGGGCGGAGGTTGCCGGGTGCTGGCCGCAGCCAGCAAGGTGTCGAGCAGGCCGTTCAGCTCCTGCGGATCAGCAGGATAGAAACTCCCGGCAACGGCCGGTTCTCTTGCGAAGCCCATAACTACACCCTCTCATAATGAGTGTGGCTGAATTTTCAGCACCACGCCAGCCAGTGGCGGCAAGGTAAGTGACAGGGAGTGGGGACGGCCATTGCAGGGGATGGGCTCGGAACTGATCTGCCCGCTGTTGCCCACATCGGAGCCGGAATAATAACTGGAATCGGAATTCAGCAGTTCCCGGTACTGGCCCTCGACCGGTACACCGACACGGTAACCATGGCGCGGCACGGGGGTGAAATTGAAGACGTTGATGATAAAGCCGTGTCCGTCACGCCGCAGATAACTCAGCACCGAGGTCTCCGAGGCATTGCAATCGATCCACTCAAAGCCGTCGGGGCTGAAATCGGCGTAATGCAGCTCGGGATTGTCGCGATACAGGCGATTGAGATCACCGACCAGCGCCAGCATACCCCGGTGTCCCTCGTAGTCGAGCAGGTGCCACTCGATGCTGGCATCGAAATTCCATTCCTGGCCCTGGGCGATCTCGTTGCCCATGAACAACAGCTTCTTGCCCGGGAAGGTATACATGTAGGTATACAGCAATCGCAGGTTGGCGAAGCGCTGCCAGTCATCGCCGGGCTGCTTGTAGAGCATGGACTGCTTGCCGTGCACGACCTCGTCATGCGAGAAGGGCAGCACAAAATTCTCGGTAAAGGCGTACAGCAGGCCAAAGCTGAGATCGTTGTGATGGAACTGCCGGTGCACCGGGTCATGAGACATGTAGCGCAGTGTGTCGTGCATCCAGCCCATGTTCCACTTCATACTGAAACCAAGCCCGCCACTGTCGGCCGGCCGGCTGACACCGGGCCAGGCGGTGGATTCCTCGGCCATGATCATGGTCCCGGGAAACTCCGCATGGGTGACGGTGTTGAGTTCACGCAGAAACTCAACGGCCTCGAGGTTTTCCCGACCACCGTAGATATTGGGCAGCCACTCACCCTCGCTACGCGAGTAATCATGGTAGAGCATCGAGGCAACGGCATCGACGCGCAGGCCGTCGAGGTGAAATTCTTCCAGCCAGTAGACGGCGCTGGACAGCAGGAAGTTCTTGACCTCGTTGCGGCCGTAATTGTAGATCAGCGTGCCCCAGTCACTGTGCTCACCGCGGCGCGGGTCCTGGTGCTCGTACAGGGCCGTACCGTCAAAACCGGCAAGGCCGTGCGCGTCGCGCGGAAAGTGTGCTGGCACCCAGTCAAGCAGGACGCCAATGCCGTGCTGATGACAGTGGTCAACAAAGAAACGGAAATCATCCGGCTCCCCGAAGCGGCTGGTTGGTGCGAAATAGCCGGTCGTCTGGTAACCCCAGGAGGCATCGAGCGGGTGCTCGGTGATCGGCAGTAACTCGATGTGGGTAAAGCCGGCCTGCTCGACATAGCTGACGAGCTCGGTCGCGAGCTGGCGATAGTTCAGGAAATTGCCGTACTCGTCGCGCTTCCATGAACCGAGGTGAACCTCGTAGATGGAGATCGGATCGCGCTGCCAGTCAGAATCATGGCGCTGCTGAATCCACTCGGCATCCTGCCACTGGTAGGGGTGTTGTGACGGCACGCGCGAGGCGTTCGCCGGGCGCTGTTCGAAGTGCTGTCCATAAGGATCTGTTTTAACGACGATATTGCCATTATCCCGGGTACGTATCTCGTACTTGTAGGTCTGGCCTACGCCCAGCCCGGGTATAAAGATGGTCCACACACCGCTGTTGGCGACGACCTGCATGGCATGGCAGCGTCCATCCCAGTTATTGAAATCTCCGACGACGCTGACGCGCTCGGCAGCGGGTGCCCAGACAGCAAAGCGTACACCGCTGACACCGTCCAGCTGTATGCGGTGGGCACCCAGTATCCGGTAGATGTGCCAGTGACGGCCTTCACCGAACAGGTGCAGGTCAAAGTCGGTTATCTGTGGCGGGAAACAGTAGGGGTCGTAGGCCACATGCTCGGCGCCATGACTGTCGCGCCAGATCAGGCGATAGCGATCAGGCACCTGGTTGGCCGGTCCATGCCAGGCAAACAGGTCGGAATTGCCCATGCGCTGCAGCGAGGCACCGTTTTCCGCAATACGCACCCAGGCGGCACCTGGAATATAGGCGCGAACCAGGTCCGTGTTGGCATAATTGTGCTTGCCTAGCAGCGAGTAGGGATCATGGTGGCGCGCTTCAATGAGTCGCTGAATATCAGCGGAGAGTCCTGCGAATGACGGGTTGTCAGGGTCCTCTTGTGGCATCTGTTTAATGAACACTCTATGCGTTAAATCCCGCTGATTTGTAATATCAATATTTCAATGCCGAGTAACTATACAGTCAAACCTCTTGGCCATACAATAACGCTCAAATCCGATTTTACACTTACTTTCAGGTAACCCACTGCTCCATGCAAGCCAATGATGATTTGCGTTATGTCAGCCGTCTCACGCGCAGTACCCTGGCGCTCATTCTCGCCGGGGGACGCGGCTCCCGACTACGCCAG
>CAJQNP010000014.1 GCA_905479705.1 uncultured Gammaproteobacteria bacterium | reverse complement strand
GACCACGACGGGCCAGGAACTGATGGACCTCGATCAGGCCTACAAGTCCGGCATCATTACCGAGAAGGAATACGAGAGCAAGAAGAAGGAAATCATGAAGGGTAAATAGGCGCTGGCTGTCTTCATAAAAAGACCCGCCATATGCGGGTCTTTTTTTGCCTTGTACCCGGTCACATCACCATGAAACCGGAAGCCAGGATTCACGGCAACACCGGGGCATTGCAAACGCGCAAATAAAAAGCGGCGACCCAAAGGTCGCCGCCTGCCCCCCATCGTTTCTCCCCCGAGAAATCACCAGGAAGATTATCCGAATGGCCGTAGCAGGACAATGAGGGAAACTACTTACTTGATTCGGACTGGACCCTGAACGGGTCGAGCATGCAACAGCCGGCAGCAGTTGCTCAGTGCTTGTTCATATTGTCGACGTAGGCCATACCCAGCGCTGACAGCACGAAGGTGATATGGATAATCACGTACCACATCAGTTTGTCATTGGCGATTTCCTGCGCGGCCATAAACGCCTTCAGCAGGTGAATGGACGAGATGGCAACAATGGATGCGGCCACTTTCTGCTTGAGTGAACCGGAATCCAGCTTTCCAAGCCACGACAATTTTTCCTGGCCTTCCTTCAGGTCAATCGCGGAGACGAAATTCTCGTAGCCGCTGAGCATGACCATGACCAGCAGCCCGCCGACCAGCGCCATATCAACCAGACTGAGGATCACCAGGACCAGGTCCGACTCTTTCATGGACAGGACCAGCGGAAATATGTGGATGGCCTCCTGGAAGAATTTAATACCCAGTAGCAGCACGGCCAGGCTGAGTCCCATATAAATGGGTGCCAGCAACCAGCGGCTGGCATACATGGTGCTTTCTATAATACGTTCCATTGATGTTGCTCTCTGTTAAATCCGCGGATTTTACCTGATCATGCAGATCAGTAAATCCCTGGGCCCTGATTCGATGTTTTTATGCACAGACCTGCACCAGCAGAAGCAGCTGCCCGGTCGCTTCGCCTCGCCGATCCTGAATTCCTGCTCATCCGGGAAGGTCGGCTACGCCCGGAATCAACCCGTTGCTACAACGCAAATCGGCGACCCGAGGGTCGCCGATAGCAGGCAGTGCTTGTGACAGACGGCCCTAGTATCTACGCGCGTGCTTTCGATTACGCAGGGACAACTTCATCGTGATCCAGACCAGGGCTCCGAGCACGGAAGCCACTGCAAGTGATGCGCCTATCAGGGCGACGGCTGGGACCAATTCATTCATCCGGCGAGTATACACACAATGCAGGCAGCGAAGAAATATACTTTCATACAGAAATTCCGGATTTTACATTCCGTAACGCGCTCAGCAGCCCAGTCTCCTGAACCGGCTCGCAGCTGACCACGCGACGGACAGGCGAGCAGCAGGCCCGTACTATATATATGACTATCAACTACAGCCCCCAGGTTATTGCGACACAGATAAAAAACTGCCCGGTGCGTGTAGTGACGCTCGTAACCGCCCTGCTGTGCCAGCGAACGACTTACTCGAACACCACCGTCCGGTTTTCATAGACCAGCACGGTATGGTGCAGATGCTGCCATACGGCACGGGCCAGCACGACCTTCTCGAGGTCACGCCCCTTGCGGATCATGTCCTCTACAGAGTCCTCGTGGCTTACGCGCACCACATCCTGCTCGATGATCGGCCCGGCATCCAGTTCGGAGGTTGCATAATGGCTGGTAGCACCGATGATCTTCACTCCCCGCTCATGCGCTGAATGGTAGGGTCTGGCACCTGGAAATGCAGGCAGAAATGAATGATGGATATTGATGATGCGGTTCGGGTAGTGGCTGATAAATTCATCACTCAGGACCTGCATGTAACGAGCCAGCACGATGAAGTCGATGCGGTACTCCTGCAGTAATTCAAGCTGCCTGCGCTCCTGCTGCTCGCGGTTTTCCCGGCTGATCGGCAGATGTACAAAATCGGCACCAAGCCGCTCGGCCGCAGGCTGCATGTCGGCATGATTACTGATAATCAGCGGGATCTCTACCTGCCATTCGCCGGCCTCGTAGCGGGCCAGAATGTCGTAGAAGCAGTGCGGAAGTTTTGACACGTACAGGGCCATGCGCAGGACCTCGTCAGAAAAATGCAGGCGCCAGTTCATCGAGAAACGGCTTGCCACCAGGGTCTCGAAGTACTCCCCGATCTTTTCATCGACGATGACAAAATCACCCAGGTCCCACTCGATACGCATAAAAAATGCCTGGCGCCCGGTGTCCACATGCTGGTCCAGATAGAGGATATTGCCGCCGTTCTTGAAAATGAACTCGGTAATCGATATCACAATCCCTTTCTGATCCGGGCAATGAATCAGCAGAATAGCTGACTTTGATGTCGTGTCATCCACGTTGCTTACCTGCTTTCCGGTTAAAGGCGTTCTGATTCACCCGTTCGGGCCATACTACCAGAACAGGTGTCCGCGGATGAGGGACAGGTACACCGGGCCAGTGCTTATTCCTGCTGAAAACATCTCGAGAGCGAATCCCCTGGACGCTCAAGCCGATGCTCAATCGAGGCCCCTGATCTGTCGCCTGGCGTTGATGTACCAGGCGCCGGTGAATTGTATTGAGCGTGCATCATGATGCCAGTGAGCTGGCAAGCGCTCTCAGCAGCTCCGCCCCGTCGCCCCGCCATGCACTGCCATGCATACAGGCCAGTGTTACTGGTTCTGTTGAGGCCAATCGCTCAAGCATTGCGCGGGTGTTTCTGGTGTATGAGAAGTAATCCATGTTTGCCCGGAAGGCTTCACTGGGTCCAAGAATGTCCGATTCCGTGACGGCCGGTAGATCTGCACCGCCCTGTGTGAACAGGTCGCCGCAGAGAAAGGTGCGAGTCAGCTCATCCGTCAGAAAACCGCAGTCCCATGCATGCGGTAGATGCGGCGCATCGAACCAGCGCAAGCGGTGTCTGCCCAGGGAAACCAGCTCACCGTCCGCGAGGGCGCGGGGGGCACGGTCGGCAAGGTCCTCGATTGACACCATGGCAGCAACCGTACCGCAGAGAGGTATGGCTTGCGGAGCCACTGCAAGCCATTCATTCAGTGAGCCGCATTCATCTGCCTCTACGTGGGAAAAACCGATATAACGAAGCTGCTCGACCGGGACAACGCTCGCAACGGCCTCACGCACAAGGGAAAACATCTTTCTGGGCCCGGTGTGAAACAACAAGGGTTCATCATCAGCAATCAGATACTGGTTAAACGAAAAGCTGTTTCCATTTTCAAACAGGACCGGGGTGTTGATCCGGTAAATACCGTCGGAGATTTCATGAACGTTGGTACCTGACTGACTATTGGTAATAGCCATAACACTCCCCCATTGTGAAGGCGACATTTAACTCAAGTGTAGACCACTGGCTGCCAGAGTCTGCTGGATGTCGGGAAAACAGGGAAACTACCGTATACCCGGATACCACGGACATAATCAATCAAGGTTACTGCCTGCAGGACCTGTTAATGAAGTGGTTGCGATCATCAAGGCCTGCAGCCGGGCCCTGGACAGCGTTTACAGCATGTATACTTTGCGTACTCGCCGAGGCCGTGCCGCAACGTGGTTAGCCCGGTTGGTCAGAGCATTTTCTTGACATGCAAAAGGTCACAGGTCCGAATCCTGTAGCGCCCATTTGACATAACTGCAACATCCAGGAGCAAACATGACAGAGTCTTCAGAAGCCAGATACAGCTCTTTCGAAGACATTATGAATGACGGCGAGATATCCGAGATAATGGTAAACGGACCTCATCAAATCTATGTCGAGAAATCCGGGGAAAAGATTCTAGCGGGGTTCAGGTTCAGGGATGACAAGGATCTGCAGCAGTACATCCAGTCGCTTTTCAAGTCTGTCGGCAAAAAAATCAGTGATGAAATCCCCTATGGAGACGCGACATTTGCAGACGGAACCCGTTTAAATGCCATCCTTCCTCCAGTTGCCAAGCAAGGCAGCATTTTAACTATAAGAAAATTCATGAAGACCGTTACAAGTATCGAGGATCTAATAAGCTGGGGCACGATTACCAGGCCGGCCGCTGATTTATTGATCGCATGTATAAAGGGACGTTTGAATATATTTTTCACGGGAGGCACCGGCGTCGGCAAGACGACAACCCTTCAGATCCTTTCTGCGTACATAGATTCCAATGAGCGAATTATAGTTATTGAGGACACTGCTGAGCTAAGACTTGTACAAGAACACGTGGTGAATCTTGAGACCAGGGCTGTTGACGAAAATGGCCGCGGCGGAGTGTCCTTAAAGGATTTAACGAGGAATTCTCTTCGAATGAGGCCCGATCGTTTGATTTTTGGCGAGGCAAGGAGCGAAGAGGTCCTGGATATTATCAATGCAATGGCTACTGGCCATGATGGATGTCTTGGGGTTGTACATGGCAGCTCTCCCTATGATGTCCTGGCTCGTATGGAGACCATGATATTGATGAGCGGTCTGGACCTGCCTCTTGCGGAAGTCAGAAAGATGATCGCTTCAAATATCAATCTAATCGTTCACCAGGAAAGGATGACGGATGGGTCTAAAAAGATCACCCACATAACGGAGGTTGAGGGTTTGAGCAAGGATGGCTTGCACGAAATTAAATTGCAGGACTTGTTTAAATTCCAGGTTGAAAAGCTGGATTCCGATGGCAAGGTAACAGGGGAGCTAAGATCTGTGATTCAGCACTATCCAACATTTTTCAATAAATTTGAAAAGCTTGGATTGCCAATCGGCAATTTGTTTGCGATGAAAAAATACTAAAGTCAGGGCATAATATAGAAACGTGAAGGCATACATGCGCGCATGTAATGGCTTCTGCAGTAACAGGGTTTGGGTTGTATTCCTGATCAGCCGCACAGCTAATGGCCATGCGATACTCGCATGACAGGATTAAACATGACTTCCGTTTCAGGAAGTCTTGCAACAATCCGGCAAGCTGTCAGAGGTCGTCATCCGACTTGGGATACTTGCTCTTGATCTGCTCGATCCGGCTGTCCAGTTCTTCCTGCTCGCTTGTGTCTCCATGGCGGGCCTTGAACGCCGCATCCAGCTGTTCCTCGATGCTCGGATACTCCTGTCTACGCATGGCCGCATAGCCCCTGGAGTCAATAGAGCCCACTCGCCTCAGGGCCTCATCGAATTCCGCCTGCGTCGGCATTGTCCCGGCAGTATTCCACTCCGATATGTGGGGCAGCTTGCCACCTTCAGTTTCGATGAAGTAGTCAAAACCAAGGCGTACCGATGGACGCAACAGATGCACTGCCTGGGACAAGCGGTGCGCATCAGGAACTTCTCTTACCAGGCGCTGTTGCTGGAATATTTTTTGCGTATGTCTGCGGGCATCCCTGGTGTTTGACCAGTTGAAGTAACCAAGCACCAGAATTCCCCCGAGTATAAGAATCAGAACGCTGATCAAAGTATTGTCCAGGACCATGACTTATACCCCCTCCGTGTACTAGTGACTAAAACTTATACAAAAACCCTTGTTGGGTCGTTGACGCAGGTCAAGCAGACTGCGTTCGCTGGCCGGGCCGTTGATCTGCAGATTCCGCAGGGACTGGTCCAGGCGCACGTCACCGGACACTGCGTGGCTCGACAAGGTCTTTATATATCGCCCTGGCAATAACGGCATTGCCTTCCACATTGGGGTGGCCATCTTCACTGAAGAAATATCTTTCCTTGTGCTCCGCTGTATTCATGTAATTGACAAGGTCCAGCACTTCAATGGAGTTCTGCCTGCAGAATGAATAAATCAATTCACCCGTAGCCCTGCTGTTTGACCACGCCTGCTGCATTCCGCCCTGAACAGCATCCCTCGTATACAGTATGACGACCGAGAACCTTGCATCGCGCTCCCTGGCGAAACGATCGAACTCGCTGAGCAGCGCATAGGACCTGGAAATCACCTCATCGCTGTTTGCCACCTGGTAACGTAATCGGGGTACATATACCCGGTGAGCAATGATTCTGAGAGCGGTCGAGTGATACAGAACCCCCAGGCTCTGTTTCAGCTGGCTCCTGATAGCCCGCGCCATCTTTGCTGAAGTACTGTAATTGCCCTCTGCATCGACATATGCAATCGCGTTGGGAATGACGTCGTTCGCAATAAAAAATCCGAGAATGATATGGTCCGGCTGCAGTGACTCTGCATAGGTCTCAGCAACAATCATTTCCTGCACCGTGTTGTAACCGCTTACAGAATAATTGTAGACAGACAGATCGGGGGGATCCTGCTCTTCGAGGACAGCCGAGACCATTTCTGGTTCCTGAACGCCAACGCCGTAGAACATGGAGTCGCCCAGCAGCAGAACGCGATATTCACCTTCAGTCGCCGGCTGGATTTCCCTGGTGCGAAATCCCAGTGAGTTCGTTTTACTTGTGTAGGTGTATTCTCCGGTGGATTCGGTAGTTTCCGAATCAGCGCTCAGGGTGAAGCCGAACTTGCGGCTATAATTATCCCTGTTTGGTTTGAACCTGACGCCCGAATTCAACAGCCGCGAGAACGCCCGGTCCATAAAGACCTTGTCGTCTGTAAACTTTGGAAACAGCACGCGTGCAGCCACCTCAACCATGACCAGCACAACCAGGATCTGCACCAGAATGATTAGCGGCTTGCTGAACAGGCTTTTCATAAGTTACCCGATTGCATTCGAACGCCAGCACGACCTGGTATATTGCGGCGTCGACATACCTGCACCGTGCCCGAGAGTCGACAACTGACTAGCGCACCTGGATCAGTTTTCTCACCATACTGCTTACTTGCACCCGGGTCTTTTCTGTCAACTCGGGATGCTCATGCTGTGACATATTCCCGATGAACAATGAACCGACCGGCCTGGCGCCAACGGTCTTTGCTGTCATCTGCAGCTGTTTCAATGTGCCGTAAAACATGCGCCCCATAAGTCCCGGCGCCGCACTGGAGGCAATCAGCATTGCCTTTTTGGTAGTTTTCTTTTTTCTGTATTTCGGTGAGAACATTCCCCATGGCCAGTAGGCATAGACCACCAG
>CAJQNP010000013.1 GCA_905479705.1 uncultured Gammaproteobacteria bacterium | reverse complement strand
CTACCCGAAGGCATGTCAGCGCAGGGCTTGAGTGTTGCTGCCATCGCGGTGCTGATGGCTGTCTGGTGGGTCACCGAGGCAATACCGATTCCGGCAACCGCCCTGCTGCCCATCGTGCTGTTTCCTGTCATGGGTGTGCTCTCGGGCAGCGAGGTGACGCGCGCCTATGGCAATCACCTCATCTATCTATTCTTGGGTGGTTTTCTGATCGCGGTGACCATGGAGAAATGGAACCTGCATCACCGCATCGCACTGCATACCATTCGCCTGGTCGGGCTGACACCGCAGCGCATCGTGCTGGGTTTCATGCTGGCGACGGCCTTTCTGTCGATGTGGATCAGCAACACGGCCACCACCATGATGATGGTGACCATTGCCATGGCCGTGATCAAGGAGATGCAGCTTGATGAAGGGCAGGCAAGCGGTCGCCTCGGTTTTGGTAGTGTGCTGATGCTGGCTATCGCCTACGCCGCCTCCCTGGGCGGGGTGGCAACGCTGATCGGGACACCGCCCAATGCCATCCTTGCCGGGGTGGTCGAGAAGACCTATGGCATCAGTATCAGCTTTCTTGACTGGATGGTGTTTGCCCTGCCGATGTCGGTGGTAATGCTGGCGCTGTGCTGGCTCTACCTGACGCGAATCGTGTTTGCACGCGCCGACCTGCACCTGCCCGGCAGCCAGACCGTTATCAGGGAACAGATCGACCGCCTTGGCGCCATGACGCGCCAGGAGAAGCAGGTCGCGGCGGTGTTTTGCACCGTCGCGGCATTGTGGGTCCTGCGTGGCCTGTACCAGCCGCAGGGACTGGCGATGGTCAAGGACTCCACGATTGCGATTGGCGGTGCACTGCTGCTGTTCATGATCCCGGTGGACATCAGCAAGGGCGAGTTCCTGCTCGACTGGAAGACCGCGGTCAGGGTCCCCTGGGACATCATCATCCTGTTTGGTGGCGGCTTTGCGCTGGCGCAGGGATTCGGTGAATCGGGTTTGACGATCTGGCTGGCAGAACAGCTGTCCATCCTGCAGGGCACCGGCATAATCCTGATTATCCTGGCGGTTGTATTGCTGGTGGTGTTCCTGACCGAGATGACTTCGAATACCGCGACCGCGTCGTTATTGCTGCCGGTCATGGGTGCCTTGGCAACGGCCATCGACATGAATCCGCTGGGACTGATGGTGGCTAGCGCGGTGGCGGCCTCGTTTGCCTTCATGCTACCGGTGGCCACGCCACCCAACGCGATCGTGTTCAGTACTCGCCTGGTCGGAATTACCCAGATGGCGACGACCGGGTTCTGGCTGAACCTGACCGGCGTCGTGGTGATTACCGGCTTTGTCTACCTGGTGCTGCCGCTGGCCTGGGGTATTACGCTATAACTGTGCGGCGGGTTACTCGTTGACCTTGGCGAGCACATTGATGTGGAAAGAGATCTGTTCCAGGAAGGCCTGGGTGTCGCGGGCGCCGGCTGCGATGTTCATGCGCACACGGTTGCTGTCGACGTCCAGTTCACCGGCAGCGCCGAAGATCTGCCAGCCTGCGAAACTGGCCACGCCGTCCGTGCGGGTACCGGCAAGCGCGGCGGTTGCGACGATATTGATGACATCCTCGCCATTCGCGGTGTCGTAGACACGACCGATATCAAAACACACGACCTCCAGCGACCAGCGCGGGTGGGGCAGGCCGCCGCAGAGTTCAACTTCCGCCATACCGCTGTAGGTCAACAGGCGGTTCGCACCGTCAGGTCCCGTCACATGCGTTTCCATATCCTGCATGTTGGTGAGGCGGTTGGGTTGAATGACGTTGGAAATGGCCATGCTGATCCTCCAGATGATTATTCGTATGGCGCGTTCTGAAATCCGTGTGAATACGCCTTGTTAGGCCCCTTATTTGACGATACTTGACCGCATAAGGCAAGCGGGCAGGGTCGCGCGCAGCGCAGTCGGGGGTCTGCTCAGTCCAGTTGTGGCCGGTTATACGGCTGTGATGCGGGGAACGGCATGACCTTGCCTTTGTGCGATTCTGCGGGAATGATCTTGTTACTGCCCTCGCGTTCCACTTCGTCGATGCGAATCACGGCCTGCAGCGGAATATAGGTGCGGCTGACGCCTTCAAACTCGGATTTGAGTCTTTCCTCCGAGGGGTTGACGACGATGGCCGAGCGTTCGCCAAAAATGATGCCCTCGATCTCCAGGAAGGCATACATGTTGCCCTGGTGAATATCGTGCGCGTAAAGCTCGTAGATATCACCCTGGTTGTAGAAGCTTATGCGGTATATTTTTTCGCCATTCATATCGGTGACCAGGGGGGTTATTGCTCGATCAGGTGATCCAGCTTGTCATCCATGTGCATCTCGGTGAGTTCCATGAAACCGCCAATACATTCACCGTCAATGATAATCTGCGGGACTGTGCGTGCGCCATTGGTTGCAGTGGCGAATTCGCGGCGTGCGGCCTGGTCGGTGTCGATCATGGCCTCCTCGTAGGGGATGTTCCATTTTTTTAACAGTTGCTTGGCCTTGACGCAGAACGGGCAGCTGGCAGTGCTGAAGATTTTTACTCGTGCCATGAATCTATCCGGATCAGGTTTTGTAAACCGGCGCAGTATACCGTAATTCCCCGGCCCGTATTTCACAGAAAACTGTGAGGAAATACGTTGCTGCAATCCGCTCTGCAGCGTGGCGGCTTACTGCTTGTCCGGTTTGCTGAAACGCACGACCTTCTTTTGCGGTGACAGGTTGATCTCGTCGAACACGGTACCGGGGCGGGAGTGCAGCACGCTGAGCACGACGCTGGCGACATCCTGCGGCAGGATATAGTTGTCTGCATCGTCGCCGGGTCTGAAATCCAGCTGGTCAAAGAAGGCGGTCTTTACCATGCCCGGGTTGATGAGGCTGACACGTACACCGCTGGAGGCGCATTCCTGGCGCAGTGACTGCGCGACCCCGCGCAGGCCGAACTTGGCGGCGGAATACACGGCACCGCGTTTGCCGCCACTGACGGCCGCCTCGGAACCGATGAACACGATGTCGCCGGCGGCACGTCTCTTCATGGCTGGCAACAGGGCGCGCGCCAGGAAGATCTGGCTGGTGAGGTTCAGGTCGAGCAGGGCGCTGATCTGGGCGTAGGAGAATTCTTCCAGCGAGCCAAAGCGGCCGCTACCGGCACAGCAGATGACGCTGTCGATGTTCGGTTCGTCCCTGGCGAGTTTTTCCAGCCTGTCAGGCAGGGTATGCAGCTGTGACAGGTCGACCGATAGCGGCAGGAACTGTTCGTGGTCGATGCATGACTTGCCGAAGTCCCGCGCGATACCGATCACGCGGTAACCGTCTTCCAGCAACTCTGCGCTGATTGCCTCGCCGATGCCGGAACTGGCGCCGGTGACCAGGGCTGTTTTGTTTTCCGGCGTCGACATCAGGCGCCCAGTGAACAGGGGAACAGCAGGGATTCCGGGATGTGCCTGAGCAGTTCCTGTGTACAGAAGTCCGTCATCTCCTGCTCCTGTGCGCGTGGATAGGAGACCATGTCGTTGCAGGTCTCGAAGCTGCCGGCAAACAGCCGTTCATCCGGGTAGAGCTGCACCATCTTCTTGAAATAGCCGCGTGGCAGGCGAAAGGTGCCGAGGCTGACGGAGTGCAGGGCACCGCTATCCAGCCTGCTGAACAGCCGTTCAAACAGTGTGCGGTAATGGGCCTGGTAGTCATCCTGGTAGATCATCGGGTCGAAACGCAGGCCAAGCGGCCAGCCTGCCTGTTGCAGTTGCAGCATGGCCTCCAGGCGACGCTCGATGCCTGGCACCTTGTGTTCCAGTGCGCGGTACACCTCGTCGGGTGTAAAGCTGAAGGCGACAACCACGTTCGGCAGCGCCTCGACCTTCAGCAGGCTGCGGATCTGGGTACTCTTGGTACGCAGTTCCAGCCAGGCCTGCGGACGGGCTGCAAAGAATGGCAGGAAGTGTTCTACAAACCCGGAGACCGGTTCCATGGCAAGGCTGTCGCAGTCATAACCGGAGAAGAACCAGCTGTCCTGTTTGCCAGCCGCAGCCAGTGTGCGCTCGATCTCTTCGGCAAAGTCCTCGTAGTTCACGTAGAGCACGTGGTGGGCAGAGCGGTACATGCCTTGCAGAAAGCAGTAGCGGCAGTCATACAGGCAATTCAGCATGTGCGAGAAATAATGATTGCGCTCTCCACCAATGCCGTAACCCTGCGGTGCAGCCAGCACGTGACCGTTGTGTTTGTGCGCCAGTATCAGTGCAGGGTTGTTCTTTTGCAGGCGAAAATCCTGTGCGTTCGGGTTAAAGACCTCGCCATAGCGATCACATTCAACACGCGTTGCCTTTGGGAAGCGTGCGCAGATCTCCGCCACGCGAGCATGGTCGGCCACCTGGCTTTCTATATATATGGTATTAAACACGGTCGGCGCCAGTCTCTGCAGCCAGCCGGGTCGGCAGTGCGTCGAGGTGTTCCCGCAGGGTATTCAGGACACGCGCGGCACTGTCGTGTGTTTTCAAGGAGTCCAGCCACAATGGCTGGTCGGGTATCAGTGCGCACCAGCGTCTTGCCAGGT
>CAJQNP010000012.1 GCA_905479705.1 uncultured Gammaproteobacteria bacterium | reverse complement strand
ACACGAAAAAAAACGCCGTATCGGGGATACGGCGTCCTGTGACGAGGTTAGCTGCGTTAACGCGGGCTACCAGGGAACACGAACGGCCAGGAAAACAGCGGGTGTCGAGCTGGTTGGCTGATTGTTGAGGGAGGTGCTGTTAACCGTGATGTGCTGGTTGGGATTGCCCTGGTAGGACATGTGGATTCCGGCGCCCTGCCTGCCTAGCGGTGTGATCATGAGTTCGCCATCGGCCAGGTCGGCAAGATTCAGGGACTCATGGAAGGGTTCGGCTGCATCAACGACGGAGGTCATCAACACCGCCATGGTGACGAGTATGGCCAGCAGTTTCAGGGGATCTGGCTTGTGATGGGTGTACTTGAACATGGCGGGCCTCGCTCGCTGGCAATGCAGTCGTCTCAATGATTCACAGGGCTGAATTAGAGTCTGCGCCATAACCCGCACACTTTCTGACAAACCGGTCACAATTACCGGGATTGGCGCGCAACCCAGTGACCAATGGACCCGCCAGTGCGGAACGCCCGGAATGACGGCCCCGTCTACCTGTTTATTTTCATGGACTTGCAGCCAATACCTGGACCACCCCTCAGCTGCCAGAAACCACCGACCCGTGTCGGCACACCGGTTTATGGCGCCCGCCTGGAAGGCCTGGATGTTAAAATACCTGCCGGTCACGGCGCAGGGAGACAGCCACGTTTTTGTCACCCCGAAGCCGAACAGGTATCCTTAGTCTGCAAGCCCTGATTGTCTGCAAACAACAACTATGAACACCGAAACCGAAAATAATATCGTCGTTGAAGTCGAGACCAACTACGTTGAAGGGCAGTCCGAGCCCGACAACGAGCGCTACGTCTTCTCCTATACCATTACCATTCGCAACGAGGGTGGCAAGCCCGCACAACTGTTGTCCCGGCACTGGATCATTACCGATGCCCACGGCAACATCCAGGAGGTCAAGGGCGAGGGTGTGGTCGGTGAACAACCGCACCTCAACCCGGGTGAGGGCTTCCAGTACACCAGCGGAGCAATGATCTCGACACCGGTGGGCAGCATGCGCGGCAGCTACCAGATGGTGGCCGATGACGGCGATCAGTTTGATGCGGAGATACCCGCCTTCACGCTCGCCATCCCCCGTACCCTGCACTAGCCCCCGGCACTGGCGTGGCGGTTTATGCCATAGGTGATATCCAGGGCTGCTTCGACGAGTTGCAGGCACTGCTTGAACTGATTCACTTCAATCCTGCCGACGACCGCTTGTGGTTTGCCGGCGACCTCGTTAACCGCGGACCAAAATCGCTGGAGACCCTGCGCTTCATTCGCGAGCTGGGTGACAGCGCTGCCAGCGTGCTCGGCAATCACGACCTGCACCTGATCGCCACCGCCTACGGGCATACCCTCAGCCATGACGATCACACGCTGGACGCCATTCTTGCTGCACCGGACCGCGAGGAACTGATCGACTGGTTACGCCGGCAACCGCTGCTGCATCACGATGAAGCGCTGGGCTTTACCATGGTTCATGCCGGACTCGCACCGCAGTGGGACCTTGCACTCGCGCGGCAATGCGCGCAGGAGATTGAAGCGCAATTACGCGGTGATGACCTGGCCGATTTTATCCAGCACATGTACGGCAACAAGCCCAACCGCTGGTCCGCCGACCTGTCCGGCTGGAAGCGACTGCGTTTCAGCATCAACTGTTTTACGCGACTGCGCTTCTGCGATGCCGAGGGCAAACTGAAGCTCAAATACAAGGGACCACCGGGCAGCCAGCCGGCCAGGTACCGCCCCTGGTTCGAGTGGCCGGAGCGACGCAGCCACGACATGAATATCGTGTTCGGTCACTGGTCGACACTCGGGCCACGCACCGACCCGGGCATCTTCCCGCTGGATACCGCCTGCCTGTGGGGAGGCGAATTGACGGCGCTGCGCATTGACGCAACACCGGAATGGTTCGCGCTGCCCTGCGAGGGTCAGAGGAAACCCGGATGACACACAGTAGCGTAGCCCGGATGAAGCACCGCGGAATCCGGGGTTGAAGCGTACACCCCGGATTCCGGCGCAAGGCGCCTGCATCCGGGCTACAAAATGGATTCCCGACTTGCGGGAATGACGCAAGACGAAAACTCAGCAGCGTAGCCCGGATGAAGCACCGCGGAATCCGGGGTTGAAGCATACACCCCGGATTCCGGCGCAAGGCGCCTGCATCCGGGCTACAAACCGGATTCCCGACTTGCGGGAATGACGCAAGACGAAAACTCAGCAGCGTAGCCCGGATGAAGCACCGCGGAATCCGGGATTGAAGCGCACACCCCGGATTCCGGCGCAAGGCGCCTGCATCCGGGCTACAAAATGGATTCCCGACTCGCGGGAATGACGCAAGACGAAAACTCAGCAACGTAGCCCGGATGAAGCACCGCGGAATCCGGGATTGAAGCGCACACCCCGGATTCCGGCGCAAGGCGCCTGCATCCGGGCTACAAACCGGATTCCCGACTCGCGGGAATGACGCAAGACGAAAACTCAGCAGCGTAGCCCGGATGAAGCACCGCGGAATCCGGGATTGAAGCGTACACCCCGGATTCCGGCGCAAGGTGCCTGCATCCGGGCTACAAAATGGATTCCCGACTCGCGGGAATGACGCAAGACGAAAACTCAGTGTGCGTGCACGCGATCCAGGCGGATAAAGCTGTAGTCGTGCGGATTCTTTTCGTCCGCCTCGTAATCGACGCGCTCGACCTGGTGCCACTCGGTGTTACTTATCTCGGGAAACCGGGTATCCCCTTCCACCGACTCGTGGATACGCGTCAGGTAGATCGTTTCCACCTCGGGCAACACCTGTCGATACAACTCCGCGCCGCCAATCACCATGACCTCGTCATGACCGGTGGCCGCTTGCAGCGCGGCCTGTATGGACGTGACCACCTCGCAACCCTCGGCCGTGTACGAGCCGTCCCGGGTGATGACGATATTGGTGCGACCCGGCAACGGTCGACCGATGGACTCGTAGGTCTTGCGCCCCATCAGGATGGGCTTGCCCATGGTGGTCTGCTTGAAATGCCTGAGGTCTGCCGGCAGGTGCCAGGGCAATGTGTTGTCACGGCCGATCACGTTGTTGGCCGCCATGGCGACGACAATTGAAAGCTTCATAGCCTGATCCTACACCGCGACCGGCGCCTTGATGTGCGGGTGCGGGTCATAGCCCTGTAATTCAAAGTCGTCAAAGCTGAATGCCAGCAGGTCATCGATATCAGGATTAAGCCGCATCGTCGGCAACGGCCGCGGCTCGCGTGACAGCTGCAGGTCAGTCTGCTCCAGGTGGTTCAGATAGAGGTGTGCATCGCCGAAGGTGTGCACAAAATCACCGGCCTGCAGTCCGGTCACCTGCGCCATCATCAGGGTCAGCAAGGCGTAGGAGGCGATATTGAACGGCACACCGAGAAAGATATCGGCGCTGCGCTGGTACAGCTGGCAGGAAAGACGGCCGTCAGCGACGTAGAACTGGAAGAAGGCATGGCACGGCGGTAACGCCATGTTCTCGATATCGGCGACGTTCCAGGCACTGACGATGATGCGGCGCGAATCCGGCGTCGTCCTGATCTGGCGCACGACCTCGCTGATCTGGTCGATGTGACGCCCGTCCGGCGTCGGCCAGGAGCGCCACTGGTAACCGTACACCGGCCCGAGATTGCCGTCAGCATCGGCCCACTCGTCCCAGATGGTGACCTTGTTATCGTGCAGGTAACGCAGGTTGGTTTCGCCCTTCAGGAACCACAGCAGCTCATGAATAATGGAACGCAGGTGGCATTTCTTGGTGGTCACCAGCGGAAAGCCGTCGGCGAGGTCAAAGCGCATCTGGTGGCCAAAGACACTGACCGTGCCCGTGCCGGTGCGGTCCTCCTTGCGGGTACCGTGGTCACGCACATGGCGCATCAAGTCGAGATACTGTTTCATGGTTGTTTGTTATGACTCCCTGTTACCAGCTGATCTTGCCATCCGTGCGCCTGTAAGCGTAGATCATAAACGCTGCGCCAATCACGATCATCGGGAATGACAGCACATGACCCATGGTCACCCAGTCAAGGGCAAGGAACCCGATGTGCGCATCCGGCACGCGCACGAACTCGACCCCGAAACGAAAGATGCCGTACAAAAACAGGTACATGCCGGAAACGGCCATGGTCGGGCGCGGCTTGCTGGAATAGATCCACAGGATCGCAAAGAACACCAGCCCCTCGAGTACGAATTCATACAGCATGGAGGGGTGGCGCGGCAGGTTATCCACGAACGGAAACACCATGCCCCAGGGAAGGTCCGTGGGACTGCCCCAGAGTTCGCCGTTGATGAAGTTGCCCATGCGGCCCGCACCCAGGCCCAGCGGCACCAGCGGTGCCAGGTAATCGGTGACCTGGAAGAAGCTGCGACCGGTATGCCGACCGTACAGCCACATCGCGACAAACACGCCGACCATGCCGCCGTGATAGGACATGCCACCCTGCCATATCCTGAAAATCACCACCGGGTCGTCAAGGAAGCCGCTGAAGTTATACATCAGCGTGTAGCCGATCCTGCCACCCAGTATGGCGCCCAGTGCAAAGTAGAACAGCAGGTCGCTGATTTCCGCGGCCTTCCATTGCGTGCCGACCCGGCGCGTGCGGATATAACCCAGCCACCAGCCGGCGACAAAGGCGATCAGGTACATCAGGCCGTACCAGTGCACTTCAAACGGGCCGACAGCCACGGCCACGGGATCGATATTCGGGTAAGTCAGCATACGGTTCCTGGTTGTGTCGTTGACCGGTCAGCGCGGATGTCGTGGCTTGCGCAACACCCCGCTCATGTCGCCGGCACGCGGCAGAACAGCGCCTTCAGGTAGGCGGTCTCCGCAATCGCCGGGTGTACCGGATGATCCATGCACTGAAAGCCGCGTTCAAGCAGTTGCAACTGCCTGCCCTGCTGGCGGGCCGACTGGTAGACAAGCTGCTGCAGCCGGCTCTCTGCCAGGTGCATGGAGCAGGAGCATGATATCAGTATCCCGTCCGGCGCCAACACCTGCAGGGCCAGCTTGTTAATCCTTGCATAGCCCTGCTCGCCCGCCTTGATCTCCTTGCGGCGCTTGATAAACGCGGGCGGATCGACAATGACCACGTCAAAGCGCTGCGACTCCTCGCGTAATGCCTTGAGCACGTCAAAGGCATCACCCTGGCGGTGCGAGATGCGCGCATCCAGAGCGTTTGCCGCCGCATTTTTCTCCACGTAGGTCTGTGCCAGCGGGGCTGAATCCACGCAACATACCTCGCTGGCACCGGCGGCGGCCGCCTGCAGGCCCCACGCACCGATATAGCTGAACACGTCGAGGACCCGCTTGCCGGCAACATACTTGTGCATCGCTGCCCGGTTACTGCGCTGGTCATAAAACCAGCCGGTCTTCTGGCCGGCAGACAACGGCACCTCGTAGCGCACGCCGCCCTCCTCGACAAACACCGCTTCCGGCACCTCGCCGATGATCTCGACCTCCTGCGACAGACCTTCCAGCGCGCGCACGGCCGTATCATTTCGCAACAGCATCCCGGCCGGCGACAACAGCCTGTCGATCACTTCCAGCAACACGTCCCTGACGGCCTCCATGCCCGCGGTGGTGATCTGCACCACCAGCACGTCGCCGTAGCGATCGATGACCAGCCCCGGCAGTCCGTCACTCTCGCCGAAGACGAGCCGGTAACAGGGCTGGTCAAACAGGGACTCGCGCAGTTGCAGTGCACTGCGCAGGCGCCGCTCGAAAAAGCCGGCATCGATCGGGGTGCGCGGACGCCGCGTCAGCAGGCGCGCACAGATCAGCGAGTGTGGATTGACGAAGCCGCTGCCCAGCGTCTTGCCGACCGACGACTGGATCACGGCAAGGCTGCCGGGCTCGAATCCGGACAGCGGGGTCTTGCGGGTGTCCACCTCGTTGCTGTACACCCACAGGTGTCCGGCAGCAAGGCGGCGCTCCTCGTTACGCCTGAGCGTGAGGACAGGCAGGTTGTTTGATGTCATAGGGCGTTTCAGGTCTTTGCAGGGTGATTAAAAGACGTCAGCGTGCGCCGCAACGACAGCGCCCGTCCAGATGCCAAGGTAACCGCTGCGGTAGGGCTGGGTAAATACCGCCTTTGGGTACTGCTGCAGCGGCGTGCGCAGGATAACGACCAGGTAGTCACGCGGGTGTTGCGCTGCCCAGCCGTGCAGCGATTCGGCGTCCAGTTGCAGCAGCGGCCGGGACAAGCGTCCGGCGAAACCGAACTGTCCGTGGTAGCGTGTCGCGATAGCCACCTCAAGCCCGTCGGCCTGCGCCCCGGCGATCAACTCGCTGACCGCCTGCACATCATAGGCCGTCGCTGCCGTGCGGTAGACACCCAGGTGGATCAGCAACACCACCCAGATCGACAGCAGCGTCAGGCGCAGCGGGTATCGCGCTGGCCGTGTCGGTGGCAAGACCAGCACCACGACTGCCGTGACCACCAGCAACAGGCCCCACAACGGCGAGATTGCCGGCAGCCACGTGGCAGAATCCAGCACCTGCGGTAACGCCGCCAGCGCCCCGCCTGTGACAAGCAGCACGCCGCTCAACAACCACGGACGCTGCATGACGGGACGATCATCCAGTCGGCTCCACACCCGGGCAAGCAGCAAGGCAACCGCCGGCAGCAGTGGCAACAGGTACTTGACCTGCTTGCCGCTGACCAGGCTCATCACCAGCAGGCCGGCGATCAGCCAGGTGAGACACAGTCGCAGGCCCGTATCATCCGCAACGCGGCAGCGGCGCACGGCAGACCAGGCCCACGGCAGCAGCACCCAGGGCGCAAACAACGCGGGCAACCACGGCAGGTACCACCAGGCCGGGTGGGCATGGGCAAACGACTGCACCATGCGATTGGCCGTCTGTCCCCACAAGATCGCCTCGCGGTAGGCCTCGCCCCCGGCCTGTGCCGCCGGCAGCGCCCAGGCCAGTGCAATGCCCGCAGCAATCAGCACACTCGCTAGCATGCCGCCATACCAGCGCCACCAGGCGTTGCGCGCATTCGCGCGCCGCCACAGTGGCGCCAGCAACGCGACCGGCAGCACATACAGCAGAATCACCGGCCCCTTCGACAGCACACCCAGCCCCAGTGCGACCCCGGTGAGCAACCAGCCTGTCGACAGACCCTGTGCCGCGCGCACCATGCCGAGCAGTGCCAGTAACACCATCAACGCCAGCAGCAGGTCAAACTGGACCCAGCTGAGAAAGGCAGTAAAGAAGGTCGTGCCGAATACCAGCCACGGTGCCAGCCGGCTCGCAGCGCTATCGGCTGGCCAGAGTTGCCTGGACAACACGGCGGTCGCAAACAGGACCAGCAGGGCAAGCAATGGCGCCACCATGCGCACTACCCACTCGTGCACACCGAACAACCACCAGCCGGCGTGGATCAACCAGAAATACAGGGGTGGCTTGTGGCTGTAGGGTTCGCCGTTCAGGTAAGGAACCAGAAAATCGCCACGCGACCACATCTCCCAGGCAACACTGGCATAGCGCGTTTCATCGACCGGCAACAGCGGGCGGGTGAACAACGCCGTCAGCAGTACGAGCAGCCAGAGCAGCAGCAGGCCGGCCCAGGATCCGCCGCGTGACATCATTCCTGCGTCACGGCAGCGGGCTTCACACCCAGCTCCTGGTCCAGCGCCGCATCCAGTTGCCTGCCGTGCGCGATCGATCGATACAGGGCCACACCGATCACGGCCGCGACGACAAACAGGGCCATGGCAATCGCGACCTGCCAGAACTGGCTCACCCGCGTACCACTGCCGACCAGGGAAAAGATGATCATCTGCGGTATGTAGCCCAGCGCAGATCCCAGCAGGAATGGCGCGGTCCTGACACTGGAGACACCGGCAGCAATATTGATTATCCAGTTACTGCCCAGCGGCAACAGGCGCAGCAGCATCGACATGCTGAAGGTGTTTTCATGCAGGAAACGGTCAATACGCCGGACACGCGCCGGCAGCCTGCCCGACAGAAAGCGGCGCAGCACACCGCGCGACAGCGTGTAGGTTGTGATGCAGGCGCCGACCACGGCGAGCATCGACAACATAAAGCCGTTCGAGAATCCAAAGGCATAGCCGCCGAGGAAGGCAATCACCTGGCGTGACAGGCCAATGCTGCCGAGCAGCGCACACAGCGATACAAACAGCAACATGCCGGTCACTCCGCGGTCGCCAACCAGGGCATCAACCCGGTCTTTATCGAGGACGTCCTGGACGAACCATGCAAGCAGGACCAGCAGCACCATCACCAGCAGGCCGCGAAAGATAAAACGCGTCATGAGGGCTATTCGATCTCCGACACCACGGGCTGCTTGCTGCGCCGTTGCAACCACAGCACACCCAGCGTATCCACGATGCCGGCCCAGAGCCGGTTGTGAATCCCGTACTTCGACTGGCCGCGACGCCGCCTGCGGTGATTGACCTCGACACAGAGCACCTTGCCACCCTGTAGCTGTACCAGGGCGGGCAGGAAGCGATGCATGTGATCAAAACGCGGCAGCCCGAGAAAGGTGCTGCGGGCAAATATGCGAAGTCCACAGGCCGAGTCCGGCATGTTGTCGCCCAGCAGGGCAGCACGAACCGTGTTCGCTGCGCGTGAGCTGAGCCGCTTCAGCCAGCCGTCATTGCGCTGCTTGCGATAACCGCTGACCAGCTGCACGTCGTCGGCCGTCTCGTCCATGACCCGATACAGCCGGGGAATATCCGCCGGGTCGTTCTGGCCGTCACCGTCCAGGGTCGCGACCCACGACATGCGCGCGGCCAGCACACCGGAGACAAGCGCCATACTCTGGCCATAGCGTTCCCGGTGGCGCAGCACCCTGAGTTGCGGGTGCGACTGCCGCGCCGCCTGCAACACCGCCGGGGTACCATCGATACTGCCATCGTCGACGACAATGACCTCGTATGCGCCTGTCGCGTCGAACTGTGCCGCGATCTCGTCCAGCAGGGGCGTGATGCTTTCCACCTCGTTAAACACGGGGATGATAATGGTCAGGTCCACAAGATTTCCCTACAACAATAAGGTATTGAAGCGGCTGTTGAACACACGGTTTTCTGTTTCGTCTATAGTACACTGCCCGGCGCAACAGCACGAAACAGGAAGCCATGAGCACGGACAACGAGCACTGCAATTCCCTTATCAACGAGACCAGTCCGTACCTGCTGCAGCATGCACACAACCCGGTCGAGTGGTACCCGTGGGGGACGCAGGCACTGGACAAGGCCCGCCGCGAAAACAAGCCCATCCTGCTGTCTGTCGGTTACTCGGCCTGCCACTGGTGCCACGTCATGGCACACGAATCCTTTGAAGACCCGGACACGGCCGCGTTGATGAACCGGCTGTTCGTCAATATCAAGGTTGACCGTGAGGAACGACCCGACCTCGACAAGATCTACCAGGGCGCCCACTCGCTGCTGACGCAACGCCCCGGCGGCTGGCCGCTCACGGTGTTCCTGACGCCGGACGACCAGGTGCCGTTTTTTGCCGGCACCTACTTTCCCGATGAACCGCGTCACGGCATGCCGTCGTTTCAGGACCTGATGCAGCGCGTGCATGACTTTCTCGGTAACAACGAGGCCGACATCCGCAAGCAGAATGAAACACTGATCTCTGCCCTGCAGGCCATGGACAGCGCTACTGCCGCAGAGACGCTGAATGCATTACCCCTGGATGCCGCACGCCAGCAACTCGAACAGGCCTTTGATGAACGCCATGGCGGCTTCGGCAGTGCCCCGAAATTTCCGCACCCGACCAATATCGAACGGCTGCTGCGTCACTGGGCCAGCGCGCAGACCAGCGCCGGCACGCGTGACCAGCGTGCGCTGCACATGGCCGTGTACACGCTGGAGAAGATGGCGCGTGGCGGCATGTTCGACCAGCTTGCCGGCGGCTTTTGCCGCTACTCGGTGGATGACCACTGGATGATCCCGCACTTCGAAAAGATGCTCTACGACAACGGCGCCCTGCTGGCACTGTATGCAGAGGCCTTTGCAGCAACCGGCAATCCGTTATTCCGGCGTGTCTGCGAGCAGACCGCTGACTGGGTGATGCACGAGATGCAGGCACCCGGGGGCGGCTACTATTCCAGCCTCGACGCAGACTCTGAAGGTGAGGAAGGTCGCTACTATGTGTGGACCCCGGCCGAGGTCAGGAGCCTGCTTCGCGAAGACGACTATGCCATCTTTGCGCGCCGTTACGGACTGGACCGCGCGGCGAACTTCGAGGGACGCTGGCACCTGCACGTTGTCCGCACCCTGGCGCAACTCGCCGAGGAATTCTCGCTGGACGTCGCCGAGATCGAACAGGCCGACCAGCGCGCACGCGTTCACCTGCTTGAAGCACGCCGGCAACGCATCGCACCGGGGCGTGATGACAAGATACTGACCGCCTGGAACGGCCTGATGATTCGCGGCATGGCCATCGCGGCCCGCCATCTCGACGCACCGCAATGGGCAAAATCCGCCGAGCGTGCACTCGACTTTATTCACACCCGGCTCTGGCAGGACGGGCGGCTGCTTGCCACCTGCAAGGACGAGCGCGCCCACCTGAACGCCTACCTGGATGACTATGTCTACCTGATTGACGGCATACTCGAGCTGTTGCAGGTACGTTTCCGCGACCGGGACCTGTCGTTTGCCATCGAGCTGGCGGAGGTCGTGCTGGCGCATTTCCAGGACCCGCAGGGTGGCTTCTTCTTCACCTCGGACGATCACGAGGCCCTGATTCAGCGTCCCAAACCGGCGCACGATGATGCCATGCCCTCCGGTAACGGCATCGCCGCCAAGGTGCTCGGACGCCTCGGCAACCTGCTTGGCGAGTCCCGTTACCTGGCCGCGGCAGAACAGACTCTGAAGGCCATCTGGCCGGGCATACAGGGCATGCCGCATGGCCATGCCAGCCTGCTGGTTGCACTGGAGGAATCGCTGTATCCCTACCAGACGATCGTCATCCGTGGCGCGGCCGGGACGATGACCGAGTGGCAGAGCACGGCGACACAGCCCTATGCGCCGCGCCGCCTGACCCTGACTATTCCCGACAATATTGCTACATTACCGGGACAACTGGCTGAACGGTCACCCCGGCAGGAAACCGTGGCATATTGCTGCAACGCTCATACCTGCAGCGCACCGCTGACCGACAGCAGCACCTTTAGCACGGCACTCTCGAATAACGACATCAAGGATACGGCATGAGCGACACTACCCAGATTCTGCAACTCCCCGGCGCGCAACTGGAAAGTATTGAACAGGACGGCGACAGCGTGACCCTGCACTTCTCACTGGTTCACCTGGTACAGGAAATGGAGAATGCCTTTGAGGATTCACTCTGGACACAGGCTATCGACCTGGCCGTCAGCGGCGTCGAGATTGAAGGCGACCTGCCGGACTGCCCGTGCGAGCTGAGCGGTGGCGACCTCACCGACAACATCTTTACCTACCGCGACCACGCACCGCTGCCGATCAACTGGCGCGGCGCGGTGCATTGCAAGCTGAACACCACCACGGGCAGCGAATTCTCGCTCGCGGGCGATGCACTGGTGGTCACGCAAATCGATCACCCGCGCTACATCAAGCACGCCAAGAAATCATGAGCCAGAAGAAAAGCCCGCCAGGTGACAGCAAGCTCGATAAAATCGTCGCCGAGGCACACAAGAACCGCGCCCGGCGCGAACAGGGATACCGCGAAAAGTCACTGGGCATGTACCCCTGGGTCTGCGGGCGCTGCTCGCGCGAGTTTACCCGTGCCAATGTACACGAACTGACGGTACATCACCGCGACCACAACCACGACAACAATCCCGAGGATGGCAGTAACTGGGAACTGTTATGTGTCTACTGTCATGATAACGAGCATGCACGCTATCTTGACGGCGAAAGTGTCGGTAATACGGACGCCAGCAAGGATTCTAGTCAGGTCACCCATAACCCGCTGGCGGGGCTCGGCGAGCTGTTGAAGAAAGACGACTAGGCCGCTGCGTCAGCGACGCGTCTCCGACCACGAGCCACGCTCACCGTTGAAGGTAATGATGCGGTCAGTCGTAACCAGCAGGGCGGAGCGGTCCACCACCTCGCTGTTGACCACCTTCTCATCGGCAATACGGCGCAGACTGCTCCAGCCGGACGGGTAGGAACCCACCCCGGCAAAACGCTGGTTGGTCACCAGTACCGCCACGCCGTTTGCGACATAGCGCTGCTCGATCTTTTCCTTGGCACTGAGCTTCAGGTCAAAGAACTGGCCGGTCTCGGTATTGGCAGCAACGATCTTGTCGTCCTCATCAACCAAAAAGATGGTCTTGGTGACGAGCCCTTCAGCCTGCGCGACCGCGGTAACAATCAGCAGCAAACTCAACGAGCCGGCTGTTAACACTTTAACCAATAGTCCGTTCATCATGTCCATTCCCTGCATAGCATCCTGTCACTAGTGTAGACCAGTCAGCCGGGCCGGCATTCAGACAGGAACCCATGCACCCTGATAAATCCGGTTCCCTGTCATTTCCGCGCAAGCGGGAATCCGGAAAGCATTGAATATATTCCACTGGACGCCTCGCTGCGCCCGCCCTGCGGGCGTTCAACGCGCTGTGCGCTGTTGTCCGGGTTTCCGCTACGGCCCACCCGGAATGACAATGTAGCCAGGGCTTGCCTAGTCGAGCGACTCACCAAAGCTCGTCTGGTAACGCTCCCGAAAGCCTTCCATGGTGAAGCCATGGTTCTGGGTGCCGGGTTGCTCGATCTTGATGGCGCCCATGAGCGCGGCAATGCGGCCGGTGGTCTCCCAGTCCAGCTCGTTCATGAGGCCGAACAACAGGCCACCGCGGTAGGCATCGCCACAACCGGTGGGGTCGACCAGTTTCTCGACCGGCGCCACCGGAATCTCGATGCGCTGCTCGCCCGTGTAGATGTGTGAACCTTCGCCGCCACGGGTCACGATCAGTGCTTCTACCTGACTGGCAATCTCGTGCGGCGACAGGCCGGTACGCTCCTGCATCAACTGCAGTTCGTAATCGTTGACACTGACCCAGCTGGCCTTGTCGATAAACGCCTTCAGATCATCGCCATCGAACATCGGCAATCCCTGCCCCGGGTCAAAGACAAACGGAATACCGGCTGCCACGAACTGCGCGGCATGATCAATCATGCCCTGACGACCGTCCGGGGAAACAATACCGATACTGACACCACTGGCATCGGCAACCCGGTTTTCATGCGCGGCGTCCATGGCACCGGGATGGAACGCGGTAATCTGGTTGTCATCGGTATCGGTGGTGATATAGGCCTGTGCGGTATAGCGGTCATCAATGGCCGTCACGTGTGTCCGGTCGATGCCGTGGCTGTCCATCCATTTCGCATAGGGTGCGAAATCACTGCCGACCGTCCCCATCGGCAGCGGTGTACCGCCCAGCATTTTCAGGTTGTAGGCGATGTTACCGGCACAACCACCGAATTCACGGCGCATCTCCGGGACATAGAACGCGACATTCAGGATATGCACCTTGTCGGGCAGAATATGATTCTTGAACTGGTCCTGGAACACCATGATGGTGTCGTAGGCAAACGAACCGCAAATCAGTGCAGACATCTGTATCCCCTTGAGTGATGTTGTAACTGTGTTTTTCAGGCCGGGTCGAACAGCACCAGTGACCACACCAGCGCCGCATTCACCAGTGCAACCAGCACGACGGCCGAACCGATGTCCTTCGCACGTCCGGACAGGGTGTGCTGCTGCGGACCGATACGGTCAACGACCGCCTCGATGGCAGAGTTGATCAGTTCACACATTAGCACCAGCAGCCACACCGCGATCAGCAGGGCGCGCTCCAGGCCAGTGTTACCCAGCCACAGGGCCAGCGGCACCAGCACCACGGTCAGGGCCAGTTCCTGCTGAAAGGCGGTCTCGTGCCGCGCAGCGGCGGCCAGCCCCTTGAGTGAAAAACCGGTGGCCCGGATCAGCCTGCGTATACCGGTGTTCGCGGGGTCCGTTGCCATGGTCTGCTCACGCCAGCGGCAGCGTAACCGCGCTCAGACGCTCCAGGCCAGGTCCAGTTGCTTCGCAGCGCGCACCTCGTCGAGGCGCCTCACCGGCTGCGTATGCGGGGCCTCTTTCAGCAGGTCAGGGCTGTTCTCGGCCTCCTGCTGGATCTTGATCATCGCCTCGACAAAGCCATCCAGTTCTTCCTTGGTCTCGGTCTCCGTCGGCTCGATCAACAGGCACTCCGGGACCAGTAACGGGAAGTAGGTGGTCGGCGCGTGAAAATTATAGTCCAGCAGGCGCTTGGCAAAATCCATCGCCGTGATGCCCAGTTCCTTTTGCTGGTGCTTCAGGGTCACAATGAACTCATGCGTGGCGCGGCGTCCCGGAAAGGCGACGTCAAAACCGGCCGCGGTGAGGCGCGCCATCAGGTAGTTGGCATTCAGCGTCGCGTAGTCGGCGACGCGGTGCATGCCTTCCCTGCCGAGCATGCGTGCGTAGATGTAGGCACGCATCAACACGCCGGCATTACCCATGAAGGCAGACAGGCGACCGATGCTCTGCGGACGCACGTCCTCGGTAATCCAGAAGTACTCGTCACCGTCGTATCCCACGATCGGCAGGGGTATGAACGGTTCCAGTCGCTTGCTGACACCGACCGGTCCGGCGCCCGGACCACCACCGCCGTGCGGTGTCGAGAAGGTCTTGTGCAGGTTCATGTGAATGACATCGAACCCCATGTCACCCGGGCGTACCTTGCCAAGGATGGCATTGAGGTTGGCACCGTCGTAGTACAGCAGGCCACCGGCCTGGTGGATCAGGTCGGCAATCTCCTTGATGCGGCGTTCGAAGACACCCAGGGTTGACGGGTTGGTGAGCATGATACCGGCGGTCTGCGGGCCAACCGCGGCCTTCAGTGCCTCCATGTCGACATCGCCCTGCTTGTCCGTGGGTATCTCGTGCACCTTGTAGCCGCACATCACGGCCGTGGCCGGGTTGGTGCCGTGTGCCGCATCCGGCACCAGGATCTCGTTGCGGGCGGTGTCGCCGTTGGCCTCGTGATAGGCACGGATCATGGCAACCCCGGTAAATTCACCCTGCGCACCGGCGGCCGGCGTCAGTGTCACGGCAGTCATGCCGGTGACTTCCTTGAGGATCTCCTGCAGGTCATACATGCACGACAGGAAGCCCTGCCCCATCGACACCGGCGCATGCGGGTGACGCGCCAGGAAACCGGGCAGCATCGCCAGGGTGTTACAGGCGCGCGGGTTGTACTTCATGGTGCAGGAACCCAGCGGGTAAAACTGGGTATCGATGGAAAAGTTTTTCTGCGACAGGCGCGTGTAGTGACGCACCACCTGCATCTCGGAAACCTCCGGCAGGCCGGGTGCCTCCGCGCGCAGGAATTCAGCCGGAATATCGGAGCTGTCGGCGACGGTTTCCGGAGCCTGTGCCAGTGCACGGCGGCCTGTATGGGATTGTTCAAATATCAGCATGTGATTTATTCCAGTTCTATCGGGTTGCTGCAGGAGCGGCTTGCAGCCGCGAACGGCTCGGTCGTAGAACAATTCGCGGCTGCAAGCCACTCCTGCAGGTTATTTAGTTACAGTGCTGCCAGCGCGGCCTCGTAATCGGGTTCAGTACTGAGCTCGGGCACCAGCTGCGTGTAGACCACCTTGTCGTTTTCATCGATAACGATGACAGAACGTGCCGCCAGGCCCGCCAGCGGGCCATCGGTAATCAGCACACCGTAGTCCTTGGCAAAGGCCTTGGTACGCATCATCGACAGCAGCTCGACGTTTTCAACGCCCCCGGCCGTGCAGGCACGCTGCTGGGCAAACGGCAGGTCGGCCGAGACAACCAGTACCACGGCATCATCCCTGCCCTGTATGGCCTCGCCAAACGTCTTCGCCGAGGTCACGCAAAGCCCCGTATCCAGGCTGGCCACGATATTCAGCAGTTTTTTCTTGCCCTTGTAGTCCGCGAGATGCACATCCTGCATCTTGACCGTCAGCAGGTGGAAATCCGCTGCATCACTGCCAATGGCCGGCAGATCACCGTTGGTGTGGGTCTCATTGCCCTGCAAGGTAAAAGTTGCCATTTCATTTAGCCTTCATATGTGTGAGTCGTGCAAGAGGGCCTCAGGCCATCTTGGGTTTGACCGGGCAGCCTGCCGCGGTCTGCGATTCGATAACCCGGCCCAGGTGACCGGCATAGGTCTCGATGTCCGCATCGCTGCGTGTTTCCGTGGCACACACCAGCAGCGCATCACCCAGCTCCGGGTAGTCCTTCGTCAGCGGGTAGCCGGGCAGGAGGTTATGCGCATGCAGGGGCCGCAAGACGTTGTCCAGCGGCAGCGCAATGCGCAGCGCGGCCTCGTGGAAGTACGGCCTGTTGAAGATCGGCTCGACACAGTCGTTCGCGGTCAGTGTCGCCACCAGTTTGCGGGTATTGGCATGACAGGCTTGGGCGACACGCTTCAAACCCTCGGCTCCCAGCAGCGCCATGTGGATGGTCGCGGCCGTCACCAGCAGGCCCTGGTTGGTACATATATTGGATGTCGCCTTGGAGCGTCGAATATGCTGCTCGCGCGCCTGCAGGGTCAGCGTGTAACCCACGCGCTCGTCGCGATCGATGGTGCGCCCGACGATGCGTCCGGGCATCTGTCGGACAAACTCCTTTTTACAACACATGAAACCGAAATAGGGGCCGCCACCCATCATCGGTACACCCAGAGGCTGGCCCTCGCCACAGGCAATATCGGCCCCCGTCTCGCCCCACTTGCCCGGCGGTTTCAGCAGCGCCATGGAGATCGGGTTGGCCACGGCTATCACCAGTGCGCCCTGCTGGTGCGCCCAGTTGGTCAGGTCATCGGCATCCTCGAGGACGCCGAAGAAGTTGGGTTGCTGAATGACCAGCGCGGCGATGTCTTCACCCTCGTAGGGCTGCAGCGATTCGGCCAGGGTATGCCCGCCTGCAGGCGAATACGGCACCTCGATCAGCTCGATCTCCTGGTTATTCACAATCGCGTGCGCCGTGCGCCGGTAGTCCGGGTGCACCGTGGTGGGCACCAGGATACGACGTGACTTCGATTTCCTGTTGGCGCGCACCGCCATCAGTGCAGCCTCCGCTAAACCCGATGCACCGTCATACAGCGAGGCGTTACTGACGTCGAGACCGGTAAGACTCGTCATCATCGTCTGGTACTCGTAAATCGTCTGTAAGGTGCCCTGACTCGCCTCTGCCTGGTAGGGCGTGTAGGCACTGTAAAACTCACCGCGTGTTGCTATATCCCAGACAGC
>CAJQNP010000011.1 GCA_905479705.1 uncultured Gammaproteobacteria bacterium | reverse complement strand
CTTTTCTCGGTTATGAAAAAGGCGTACCCATGGGCGGCGATTTAAAGAAGGCTCCCAAGGGAAAGCAAGCCCCTACGTTTATGGTGCTTGCCCTGCGTGATCCTGTTGGTGCCAACCTCGATCGCGTACAGATTGTCAAAGGCTGGATTGATAAAGAGGGCAAGACGCACGAAAAAGTCTATGACGTGATCTGGTCGGGCGACCGCAAACCGGACAGCAAGGGTAAATTACCACCTGTGGGTAACACGGTTGACCTGGAAGCGGGAAACTGGACCAACACCATCGGGGCTTCCGAGCTGACTGCCGTCTGGACTGATCCGGATTTCAATAGCAAGGAAAATGCCTTTTATTACGCCCGTGTTATCGAGATACCAACACCACGCTGGATCGTATACGACAGGGTGCGCCTTGGCGCTGAACTCCCGAAGAATGCCGAGTTAATTCACCAGGAACGCGCCTATACCTCGCCGATCTGGTATGCACCGTAGTTTTCCGTAATAAGAGCAGGCAACGTTTTAGCAGATTCCGGGATCCGTCGGAATGGCGCATATTGCCCAAAGGTGTGCGTACAGCTGGCCTGGCGGGTACGGCAAGTTATGCTGCATTGCTGAAGTACAAATGAGCTAGGGGGACGGCAAGTTACCGCCCGATACCTTCCGTTAAGTCGGGCCTAATATAACCAAACACTTAACGACGGGAATCCGCTCCGAAGAGGACGTTCAGAAATTCACCTGAAAGGTCAGGAACGTACTGGAAGTTGCCGTTCCCGGGGTGGATTCTCGCGAAATACGTGGGTTATGCTTCCTGCACGCCGTGGGGTCGATCCGGGGGGCGAATCATTCCGACAACATGAAGACGCTCGCTCTCATCAGATGCTGTTGCGGGGACCCGAAGCGGTGACGAGAATCGTGACCCTCTGGCAGGGGTTGAAGCAGCGGCGATGGTCAATGAGATGGGTAGCGACGGATGATCAAGTGGTTCGACAGACAGCGAGCAGAGCACGCGGACGGCTTCGACCTTTCTCGTTCTGTCCGCCGAGTCGTCGTGCTGGCGTTCGCGGTCATTCAGTTGGTCCTGGTGGCTCGCATACTGCTTGACCTCGGAGTGGTGCCCGGCGGCGGCCGGTTGGGTGATCTCATCGTTACCTACAGTGATATCCTGGCCGCGCCCGTGCAGAGAGCCGGATCGATCTTCGGCGGCCTTTTCGCGACCGGAGCCGGAACAGGGCTGAACGTGAAAATGCTCGTCGCTCTCGTGGGGTGGTCGGTCGTCGAGGGACTGATCATGCGAGTCGTGAAGAAGTTCGACGAGGTTTAGCGGTCCCGCTCGACGGCGTTCCCGACCTGTATCCTGACGATAAGGACGCCAAACTCTGCGCTTTGCTCCGAGCATGACGCCTGTGATGGCTGGCGTTATCAATGACCGGTTCTGAGACCTACTCGGACATTCAGGAAATATCCTTAAACTTCCGAGAAGGCCTGTAATCGGACGTACAGGCAGCGGATGCGGATCGATAAGTATCGACCCTGTAAGGAAGTACAGCGTCTAGGCCAGGATGACTGAAACGCAACTGAAACCGGACCTTCCGGATAAGGAGGCGAAAATAGATTGCATGCCGGGCACAGACGAGATATTAAACCATTCAGGATGGCACATCCTTCACAACCGTAATCTAGCGGGTTGATTGCAATGAACTCAGAATGAAAGATTATCTGCATCTGGTCTTCGACACTGTAATGAGCACGGTGCTCGATGTCATGCCTATCGTGTTGATCATCTTCGCTTTCCAGTATTTAGTGATACGTCGTCCGATGCCTCATCTCAAGAAACTGGTAATCGGCTTCGTCTACGTACTGCTAGGTCTCAGCCTGTTCCTCATTGGCCTAGAGCAAGCGCTATTTCCTATGGGTAAGCTCATGGCCCAGCAGCTTTCCGATCCGGCCTTCATCTCGGGAGGCACATCGACGACTCCTTCCAAGCTATGGACCGATTATATTTGGCTTCTGTTGTTTGGTGCTTCCATTGGTTGCGCCACGGCTCTGGCCGAACCTGCGCTGATCGCAGTAGCAACCAAAGCCAATCAGGTATCCGGCGGCGCCATCAGCTCTTGGGGACTACGCATTGCGGTGGCGATTGGCGCTGCTATGGGCGTGACCGTGGGTGTTCTAAGGATCATCACCGGAATCCCGCTACAATACATAGTCATCGGCGCCTACGTTGTAGTGATCATCCAGACATTCTTTGTCCCGCGGCTCATCATCCCGCTTGCCTACGATTCAGGGGGTGTAACAACTTCGACTGTGACCGTGCCAGTGATTACTGCCCTGGGTCTCGGGCTTGCCTCGACCATTCCGGGACGAAATCCTTTGATGGACGGTTTCGGTATGATTGCCACAACATGCTTGTTTCCCATCATCACGGTCATGGCTTACGCTCAGTTCAGCCAGTGGTGGAGTCAGCGAGCTAATAACGCCTGAATGGAAGAAGGAAGGTAAGCTTCGGTTAACAGTCTGTATACGGCAGGAAGGACGGGAACATCCGAATACCCGTGGGATCTCAGAAGTTCACCTGAATTTCATGTTTGGCAAGGTGTGGCAGAAAGTGTGAGTACCGATTGCTCGGCGCAAATGGCAACAGTTGCGGCAAAGCAGAAGTAGGCAGGGAACTAGGGAACGGCATGTTACAACTCGATCCCGGTCGTTTAGCTGTTTGCAGTCCTAAATCCAGAGGTGATTGCGATGAACATGAATGACAACGGTTCTGATAAAAAACCTGACTG
>CAJQNP010000010.1 GCA_905479705.1 uncultured Gammaproteobacteria bacterium | reverse complement strand
CCGAAGCCGAGAGTCAATCTGACACGTTTTCACGGTGTATTCGCCCCGAACAGCAAACACCGTGCGCTGGTGACGCCGGCAAAGCGGGGCAAGGGTAGCAAACCTAAAGGAGCAGATGTCCAGGATAAGGAAACGCGAGTTCAACGCCATGCGGCGATGACCTGGGCCCAGCGTCTGAAGCGGGTATTCACCAACAGTAGGCGCTTTAGGCGATATCGACGTTGAGACGTGCCGTGTCTGCGGAGGTACAGCCAGGGTCATTGCCTGCATTGAAGACCCGCTAGTCATCAAGAAGATCCTGACGTACATGGAAGACAAATTGTCGGTACGAGTTGCCCCCCTGTTGCCGGACAGTCGAGCGCCGCCGCAGTCCGACCTGTTCGGCTGATTTACAAGCGCCTTAAGCCAGTGTTGTTGCCACGAGAATGCAGGTAACAGGGTGTCGATTGGGCCAGAGGCAGGAATTGGCAGGGGGAAGAGCAATAGAGCGAGGTCCGTTCACGTCAGTGCGGTCAAGTTGGGCGAGGTTTCGCTATGATCGAGTTGGAAAGCAGTGGCAGCGACTGCACAATGGGGGTCAGGTTTCAGGGAAAATAGCGTTTATCCAACCTTGACCCCGAACTGAATGGCTACAAACTTCCTTCTGGACGTCATGCATGGGAACGCTACGACCGGAAATTCTGGTGACACTACATGCTGCAGAAGCGGTTTCTGCCTGGTGATTGGCTCTGGTCTCTGGTTGTTAACAATGCCACTCTATCCGGTACGTTGATGTTCTGGAAAGATAGCGTGAAACATGGGTAACTTAAAACATCGCTGGACATTGTTCTGGATTAGAAGAGCCGGCCTGGGCAGATTTGGCCGTATTGCAACGTGGTTGGGATCACTGTTTGTGCCACCCTATAAAGGCCGGGCTCACCTTGCAAAAATATCTCCGCGCGGATATGTCTCGCTAAAAGTAGAAATACAGCATACCGATCTCAGGCTCGGCAATAATGTTTTTATCGGAGACCGTGTGCAGTTTTATCGCACGAGAGATGGAGGCTATGTTGAGCTCAAGGATAGGGTCGCGTTATATGGTGATTCCATTATTGAAACGATAGCAAATGACAATGTCATTATCGGGGAGGAGACCCACATACAACCGCTCTGCCAGCTGACCGCTGCCAAGGCCTCTATCATTATCGGCAAGCGCGTGGAAATTGCCGTTAATTGTTCATTTTCCCCGTTTAATCATGCAATGACTGATGGTAAAAAAATCAGGGAATTACCTCTCGTGTCCAGGGGCGATATCGTAATTGATGATGATGTTTGGCTGGGAGCCGGTGTGATCGTTCTTGATAGTGTCCATATTGGCGAAGGCGCCGTGACAGGTGCGGGTGCAGTCGTCACTCGAGATATTCCGGCAAATGCCATTGCAGCCGGAGTACCGGCGAAGGTTGTACAAATGCGCAGTGAAGCAGGGGTATAGCGTGATGCTGTTATGGTATGCGTCAAACCATCTGAAGTCATGCCTGGGTATAACGTGAGTAACCAAGTCTTTCCATGTCTTGACATAAAATATTTTCAAGCTGTCGTCCTGCCTCCGATGGCATAAATTGTTGCCAGTTTTTTACCTTGCTGGTAATGGCACAAAACAGATTAGGGTCGATCTTCCATTTTTCCGGGTCAGGATTTACTTCAATCAACATCTCCTTCTGCATCGGTTCATGAAGATAGTTGCAGATATCAGACAGGGTATTCTCCGGTTGCGCTGTGAAATTCTCGTATTTCACCATCATGAATTGGTCCTTGTACCGCTCACTGCAAGCAAAAGCTCTATCGATGGCGGTTGAGTAAATGTTGGCGAAGACATCCGGATCTATGTCTGCCCATGTTGCATTCGGATCGTTCTTTTTACGCTTGCAGTAAGATGCGTATACATCCAAAGGGTGTCTGTATATAAACAGCATCTTGCAGTGTGGGAATGCTCTATGGAGTTTCCCGACATGATATAAATTGTCCGGGCTCTTTTCCAGGAGCCTGTTGCACCCTCTAGCCTGTCTTGCGAAATAAAAGTACGCCCGCACGACAAGGGGGTTGAGGTTCAATCTCCACCAGAGCGGCAAGCGCCTGGAAAGCATATTACTGACAGAGCTGGGGATTACCTTGTGGAGGTATTGAATTGGCCGGATGCTGTCAAGAAATTGCTGGTAGCGCTGTGTGTCGTTCAGCATGAAGAAAAGCAATGCCTTGGGCTGGTTATTTTTGAATAAATGGGAGCTATTGGCATATTTGAGCAGTTTTGTTTCCTGCAGATTCTCTTCCCGACAAATGAAGGAGGGATGCTTCAGCAGGGTGCGAAAAAGAATACTGGTCCCGCTCCGAGGTGCCCCGACAATAAACACCGGAGAGGTGGCTTTCATTGTTCTTGATATTGCTCGCAAGCTCATGCGTAGGTACTTTGTGAGGTGTTGAAAGGTGGTCTGCTAAATCCAGAAGCCATGAAAAGTTAATTAACTGATATAGATATGGATCATATCGTCACAGATGCCAAATTGGAACGAAGCCCCCGAAAATACCTGTGTGTAGTAGTACAGACCCGATCTGATGCTCAGTTATTGAATAAGAGAGGGTTACCGGTTTTCAATCCAGGTGTAGAGGACATGCATATGAAAATCAGACAACTTTTAGTTACCGCCCTTCTGTTTGCCGGTACGGGTGTTGTACTGGCCGAAGATGTTGATATCTGCGCACCGTTCAAGGACGGTCTGGTGGACGAGGGCTTGCTGGAAACCATGCTCTCGGCCGCGCAAGACGGTCATCTCTACCGTATTGAACAGTCGAGTTCGCGCGTGGGCTTCTGCGTCGACAGTGCGCTGAAACGCATCAAGGGCAGGTTCCGTGACTTCCGCGGTGGTATCACGCTCGATGCAGGCGCCAACAGTGACGGCCAGACCATGGTGCTCATCCAGAGCGACAGTCTGGAAACCGACGGCATGCTGGTCAGGAACATGCTCAAGGGTGAGAACTTTTTCGACGTGGAAGACCACCCGGAGATCCTGTTCGTCAGCCACTCGTTTGACTGGACGGGTACCGACAAGGCGCTGCTGCGCGGTGACCTCACCCTGCGTGGTGTGACCCGGCCGGTCACCTTTCACGTGACGCTGACACCGGCCAACGACGCTAAGGGCGAAAAGATCACGGTTGAGGCAACCACCAGGATCGACCGCGCGAAATTCGGCATGGACAAGCTCGAGAAGATTGCCGACAACGAGGTGCAGCTGTGCATCAGTGCCGAGGCGAAGAAATACGAGTCGGTCAGTGCATACCAACCCGGCGCGGCCAGGCCGAACAGCTAAAACAGGCGCGTTCAGCCGAATGGGTGTCTAGCCAGGAATGCTCGTGATTCCCTTACGGGTATCACGTCTGTCGTAGTTCGCTGAGGCGGTTTGCCAGTGCGGCGAAGGCCGCCAGGTCGAGGGACTCGGCCCGTGCTGACGGATCGATGCCTAGACCTGTGATCTCCTCGACATCCAGCAGGTCACGCAGGGTATTGCGCAGGGTCTTGCGGCGTTGTGAGAACGCCTGTCTGACGAGCGTGGCAAACAGGGCCTCGTTCGAGATTTGTACCAGTGGTTCCCGGTAGGGTTCCAGACGGACGAAGGCAGACGCAACCCTGGGCGGCGGCTTGAAGGCCCCGGGCCCGATAGTGAACAGCGGCGTGACACGACAGCGGTACTGCAACATCACCGACAGGCGCCCGTACTGTCCGGTTCCCGGGCTCGCTGCCATGCGATCGACAACCTCCTTTTGCAGCATGAAGTGCATATCCCTGATGCAGTGGTGCTGATCGAGCAGATGAAACAGCAACGGCGTGGAGATGTTGTACGGCAGGTTGCCG
>CAJQNP010000009.1 GCA_905479705.1 uncultured Gammaproteobacteria bacterium | reverse complement strand
CCGATGTCCTGGATCAGGACCTCGGCCATGTGCTTGATCGGGGCGTCGTTCTTCAGCGTCAGCCCGGCCTCGGCCAGCGCGGTGTTGGTTTCGGCCAGCAGGCCCTCGTCGTGCTGCAGGCGTTCCTGCGTCTCGCGGGTGGCGAGCCAGCAGGCGGCACAGGTGGCGACGATGTCCTGTCCGGGATTGGCCTGCTCGGAGATGGCCATGTTGCGCGCGCTCAGCGCAAGACGCGGCAATTCACCGCCGCCGGCATAACCGATGGAGGCGGAGCAGCAGTTCCAGTCCGGGATTTCGTTGAGTTCGATATCCAGGGTCTCGCACATGCTGTTCACGGACACCATGTAGTTGGATGCAGACGCAGCCTTCTGCGAGGAGCAACCGGGATAGAATGAGTAGGATTTCTTAGCCATGTCTTGTTTCCTCACTTGCCAGCCACGGGAATCCGCGCTGCTTCGAGTTCTTCCGCCTTTTTCAGGATTGCCTGCAGGCCCTTGGTGTCCTTGCACTTGTGACCGCCGATCAGCTCCATCGGGCTGAGGCGCTTGGTCAGCAACATGCCGAGGCCGACGTCCTTCATCTTCAGGGATGTCTTGATACCTTCGCCGATGCCGTTCATGAAGTACAGCGCCAGGCCAAGCTTCAGTTCGTTGACGCGGCCGGTCTTGGTCAGGTTGTCCCAGAACTTCTGCGAGAACTTGTAAGTCGGCTGGTTCTTCGGGGCAATGCCGAGGCGTTTCGCATAGTGCGCGAGGCCGTGCATGATGTGCGTAATCGGCAGTTCACGCGGGCAGCGCACGACACAGTTGTAGCAGGAGGTGCACATCCACATGGAAGAGGACTGCAGCACTTCATCACGTTTGCCGGCGCGGATCATTGCGAACAGTTCCTGCGGCGGGTGATCCCAGTGCGGACCCAGCGGGCAGGAGCCGGAACAGACGCCACACTGCATGCACATCTTCACCCATTCGCCTTCCTCAACATTGTCCTCCACTTCGCGGAGAAAGTTGTTGCGGTACTGTTCAACCATTTGTTGATTTGCATCAGTCATGATTTTCTCCTAGAACTTGAAGGGGCTCATGCCGACTCTTTCTACGGTCTCGGCCATGTCGTTAATGAGTTGCGGTGCCCGTTCAATGTCGGTAATGGCAACCTCGTAGGTGGCGACGCGTTCCGCCTCAAGACTGAGTGACTGCAGCGTGTCGTCGATCTTGCTCATGCGGATATGGGCAATCTCGGAACCCTTCACAAAGTGACACTGGTAGTTCTCACCCTTCTGGCAACCCATCAGGATGATGCCGTCGTAGCCGCTGTTGAGTGCGTCGGTCACCCAGATGGTGTTGACCGAACCCAGGCAGCGCACCGGCACGACGCGGGCAAACTGTGAGTAGTGGTTACCGTTCTGTGCGGCCATGTCGAGCGCCGGGTAGGCATCGTTCTCGCAGGCCAGGACCAGGATGCGCGGCTTCTCGTCGAACTCGTCGGGGATATCGACGTTCTTCAGTTGCTGGCCAACGGTCTCGACCGAGTAGTTGTCGAAAGAGATAACGCGCACCGGGCATGCACCCATGCAGGTACCGCAACGGCGGCAGCGTGCCTCGTTGAACTGCGGGTAACGTTCCTCGTCCTCGTCGATGGCACCGAACGGACATTCCACGGTGCAGCGCTTGCACTGCGTGCAGCCTTCCTTGCGGAAGCTCGGAAATGACAGGTCGCCGGAACGCGGGTGCGCGGCGCGGCCGAGCTTGGCGTTTTCCAGTGCCTGGATGGCCTTCAGGGCAGCACCGGTGGCGTCTTCCTTGGCCTGCGCCATGTCCATCGGACGGCGCACGGGGCCGGCGGAGTAGATACCGGTACGACGGGTTTCATACGGGAAACAGATGAAGTGTGAATCGTTGAAGCCGTACTTCAGGTGCGGCAGGTCCGGTCCCTGGCGGTAGGTCAGGTTGAGGATCGATTCCACGGACACTTCCGGTGCGGCTGTAGCCTCGGTCGCTTCTGCACCTGCCTCGCCTTCTTCCTCCTCGACCGGGACGGCATCGATGTCGACACCGGAGTTCGGGATCTGGCCGGTGGCCAGTACCACGAGGTCGGCCTTTTCGTTGACTTCCTGGTCGAGGATCAGGTCGTTGAACTTGACCTCGGGGCCGTTGGCGCCGGCAGTAACCTCGCTGACCTTGCCCTTGGTGAAGGTGATGCCCTTCTGCTGGCCGCTGCGGTAGAAGTCCTCACCGCCGGCACCCGGGGTACGCAGGTCGGAGAATATGATGTTGGTGTCCACCTGCGGGTTCTGGTCCTTGAAGTACATCGCCTGCTTGATAGAGGTCAGGCAGCAGTGACCGGAACAGTAGGGCAGGTGACCTTTCTCGGTGGAACGCTGGCCGGCGCACTGCACGAACACCACGTTCTCGACTTCCTTGCCGTCGGACGGGCGCTTGATCGGGCCGCCGTTGGCTTCCATCGCCAGTTTCTCGAGACCGGCCTGGTCGACCACGTCCGGGGTCTTGCCATAACCGAGCTCCGGCAGCTGGCTGGCGTCGTAGTTACGCGCGCCCGAGGCCATGATGATGGCGCCGAAGTTTTCCGTGGTGGTGGA
>CAJQNP010000008.1 GCA_905479705.1 uncultured Gammaproteobacteria bacterium | reverse complement strand
GAGGATGCGTACCGGCTGGGTCACGCCCTCGAGTTCAAGGTGGGCGACCAGGAAATATTTTTCTGCCTGCTTCAGCACCGACTGGTAGGCCGGAATGACCAGGCGGATATCGTGGCGCTGGTGGCGAATGGCGCGCGGCAGGCTGCCGGCCACATCGGCAAGTCCGCCGGTCTTGATCAGCGGGTGGGCCTCGGCACTGGCAAACAGAATATTCATTGGTGCGTCATAAAATTGTCATTCTGTATATAAATCCGCTACTTGCGCGCTGAGGTGCAAGCCGTTAATCTCCACAGCGTTAGTAGGGTAGTGTGTCGCCGTACAGGAATGAATTCAAGCGGCCACTGCAGCCAGGTGAGCATATCGTTGGGAGGGTGATATGGCCAGCCAGTTTGGATCAGGGTCGAACGGCAAACGCTTGCGCCTGCGTGATGAATTCCTCGACGGCCTCAAGTGTTTTAGTGACTGTGACTACGAGGGCGCGTTATTGTTGTTTCGCGCCGCAGACCAGCAGGCGGAGGTGTCCGATGTCTACCAGAATCGCTATACCTCGTTTCACGGTCTGTCGCGGGTGTGCATGGGAGATCGCAGCGGCGTAAAACTGTGTCGCAAGGCGGCCGTGGGAGAAGTCCGCGATGCAGAGGTTTACTATAACCTGGCCATGGCCGAACACCGGCTGGGATTTCGCGAGAGTGCCTACACGGCATTACGGCGGGGTCTGAATGTCGATCCCGGTCATGACGGGCTGTTGCGTCTCAAGCAGCAAATCGTGCTGCGCAAGAAACACGGCCTCATCCCGGGCCTGAATCGCAGTAATTTCATAAACCGCCTGGTGGGGAAATTGTTCCGCGGCAGCCGGCACGCCCGCATCAAATAAGCACGGCCCTGGCTGTTAAACAGGTGGCCCCCCTCGCAGGGCCGAGGTATTCAGCCGCCTGTTCGCTATTTAAGGTTGCTGGTCGAATGAATTCGACCCTACGGTGGTGTCGTGTCGCTGGCAATCCCCCCTGTAGGGCCGAATTCATTCGGCCACCCCGTTCGCCGTGAAAGGCTGCTGGTCGAATGAATTCGACCCTACGGTGGTGTCGTGTTGCTGGAAGTCCCCCCTGCAGGGCCGAATTCATTCGGCCACCCCGGTCGAGATGAATCACTGCTGGTCAAATGAACTCGACCCTACGGTGGTGTCGTGTGGTGGAATCCCCCCCTGCAGGGCCGAATTCATTCGGCCACCCCGTTCGCCGTGAAAGGTTGCTGGTCGAATAAATTCGACCCTACGGTGGTGTCGTGCGGTGCAATCCCCCTGTAGGGCCGAATTCATTCGGCCAGCACGGTTCTCCTATATAATACTCAGCGGGAGTCGGCCAGGCAGTCACTCCGCTTCGTGCGGGGAGGAAAGTCCGGGCTCTACAGGGCAGGGTGCCAGGTAATTCCTGGGAGGCGCGAGTCTATGGAAAGTGCCACAGAAAATATACCGCCCGTATTCGTACGGGTAAGGGTGAAATGGTGCGGTAAGAGCGCACCGCGCGGCTGGTAACAGGCGTGGCAGGGTAAACCCCACCCGGAGCAAGACCAAATAGGGGAACATACGTGCGGCCCGCACGGTTCCCGGGTAGGTCGCTTGAGGCCTGCGGTGACGCAACGTCCAGATGAATGGCTGTCCACGACAAAACCCGGCTTATCGGCCGGCTCCCTTTTACTTTTCCTCATGGTGTTCGCCGGCTTCGTGGTACATTGCAATGGCCCGCCGCAGGGTGCTTTTGCGTGCCTCAACCCGGTGTCTGGATTGCCCGGTCGGGTGAATGGCGGATGATAAATGGAAGTCATTGAATGAATATCTGGTTGAAGCGAATAGTCATTGCGGCGGTTGTCTTCGAGATTGCCTACCTGGTACTGGTGAACCTGGCGCTGCGCTTGCCGGCCACGCAAACCCTGCTAAACAAGGTCCGCCCGGACAAGTTCCAGGTCACGTGGGAAGAGGCCTGGACCTGGTACCCGTTTCGCGTACATGCGCGCGGTGTCTCGGCCAACGGCGAGAGTCGCCGCCAGCAGTGGCAGTTTGAATTCCCCGAGGGGGCGGCCTCCATTTCACTGTTACCCCTGGTCATCAAGCGCGTCTCCCTGTCCGCTATCGAGGGCCGGGACGTCAAGTACTACCAGCGACCACGCCTGAAACCCGACAACGATTACGCCGAGGTGCGCGAGTTCTTCCCACCCATCGAAAACCGCGAGTACTCGCTCGCGGAGCCACTGCCCACCGGCAAACGCGGCTGGACCATCAGCATCAATGATGCGCATGTCAGCGGTATCCACGAGGTGTGGTTCTACCAGGTGCGCGGCACGGTACAGGGTGAACTGGCAACGGACTTTCGTTATCGCACGCGTGGTGGCCCGTTTCGGCTGGGTAACGGTGAATTCGATGTGGCCATGGACTCGGTATACGTCAACCAGACCCGCGAGACACTCAGTGAAGTGACCCTCAAGGGCGATGTCGCGTTTGCCGAGTTCGTGCCACGGCAGACCAGGGGCGTTGATGCGCTGTCCTACCTGACACTGGATGCCGAGGTCAGCGGGGGCGTCGACAGCCTGGCCTTTCTCAACCTGTACCTGGGGCATTTCGACGGCATGCACCTGGACGGCGCAGGTCACATCGCCGGTCGAGTGAACTTCGAGCGAGGTACCCTGCGGGCAGAAACACACCTCGATATTGCGGCACCGGTACTGGAACTGGAGCTGCTGGATCATTATGCGGTGGGTGACGGCGACGTGGTTCTGGATGTCACCGCGGCAGAGCCTGATACCGTGGCGGGCTCGATACGTTTCAATGAACTGGAGGCCTTCCGCAAGGGTGACGAGCGACCGCTGTTTGCCGGTGACGGACTCATAGTCGACGTCAAGGGTGATGCCGACCTGTTTCCGGACGACGGTGGCAAGCCGCATGCAAGCTACCTTGCGGTGACGGTGCCGGCCGTGGCCGTGCCGGACCTGGCGGTCTACCAGCATTACATTCCGGATAACCTTGGACTGCGGTTTCATGGCGGTGAAGGCGTGCTGCATGGTCGCGCGGTGGTCGACCATGTGACCATGCAGGCCGACCTGAAGCTGGACTCGGAAGACGCGGACATCGGTATCAAGGATTACCGCTTCAAGTCAGACGTCGATGTTGCCCTGCTGTCGTATACGGACGACGTCCCCGGGCTGGATGTCGGCGGGACCTATATCCACTTGTCAGATGCCCGCCTGGCGAATGGCGACAAACGGGTCTCGGACAGCTGGGAGGCGCGCATCGAGATTGATGAAGGCCGGCTGAATTTCAATCTCAAGGACGAGGTGGCAGAAAGCGGCCTGTTGCAGGCTGTTACTGACCGTGATGCAAGGGCATTGTTCGCACAGGCCGACGGTGACCTGACCCTGTCCGGCAAGGTGTCGAGCCTGGGATGGCTGAACCAGTTGCTGAAGAACGATTATCAGACCGTGATTACCGGACACAGTGACATGCAGGCGCGCCTGCTGTTGCAGGGTGGCTGGCCGGCGGCCGGCACGCGCCTTGACGTGCTGCCAGGCAATCTCAGTGTCAGCGTGCTTGATTACATTGCAGAAGGCGAGGGTGCCGTTTCGCTGAACCTCGAGGAGGGTGGCCAGCGACCCGATGCGATTTTCAACGTGGAACTGAAGGATGCCGTGTTTCGCCGGCAGCACGAGGAAACGGCATTTATCGAACAGGTGCAGTTAAAGCTGGAGGGCCATGCCAGGGACATGACGTTTGATGGCCCGACCGAGAATCTCGCACTGCGTCTGCAGATCCCGGAGGCGCGGGTAACTGACATGACGGTCTACAACCTGTACCTGCCGGAGAATTCGCCGCTGCACCTGCTCGATGGAGAGGCGGACCTGGTTGCCGATGTCCGCATGGAACCAAAAACGGCGAGCGGCTTCGTGACACTCAAGACCGACAAGTTGCGCAGCCGGCTGGATCAGCAGGAAATTGCCGGTGACGTGACCGCAAATATAAAGATCACCGGTGGTACACCGCGGAATATGGATTTCGATATCACCGGCTCCACGCTGCTGCTGGATAATATCGTGGTGGCCGGCAAGCAGGACGTGGTCGACGGCAGCAACTGGAGCGCACGCGTGGATTTCACCAAGGCAAATACCGTGTGGAAGAAACCGGTGCAGCTGAATGCCGAGGCTGACATCGAGATGCAGGATTCGACGCCGATTGTCGCCATGCTGTCGAACCACCGCAACAAGAACGGCTGGATAGAACAGATGCTGACTGTCGGCAAGATCGAGGGCAAGGCAACGGTGAACATGCAGAAGGACCGGATCGTGTTTCCGCACGCCTTTGCCGGCAGCGACAAGATCGACATCGGTGCAAAAGGTGTTATCACCGGGCAGGCGCGTGACGGTGTGATCTATGCACGCTATCGCAAGCTCAAGGGCCTGCTGAAAATCAGGGACGGCAAACGTAATTTCGATGTCATCCAGGCACAGAAAAAATTTGATGCGTATTCTCCCGACGAGGTGCTGAAGTAGTCCCGGAAGTTCAAAGCACCGGCCTGTGGCGGACGCTCACGCGCATGTTCCTGACGATCGTGTGGATGCTGTTCGTGCTGTTGCTGTTGATGTTCGGCGCGCATTACGCCAGCGAGCTGCCATGCTGGGGCGTGTTTCTCATGCTTGCACTGGCGAGCTGGCCCATCTGGTGGCAGCGCGTCGAGTATTTCCTGTTCCGCAGGCAGCTTGTGCTGGAAGGCGCCATGCAGCCCGGCAGTCGTATCAGGAAGGTCTTCTGGAAGGGTAGCCTGATGCGTACCGTGCAGGTGCTCGCTGCCCTGGTGCTTGCCACCCTGTTGCTGGCGTTCCTCTCGCGGCTTGGCGTTTACCACTGGCTGATGCTGGCAATCGATGTCCCCGTGATTGTCATGGTCCATGAGCTGGCAAACCGCCGGCTTGCAAGCACGGTCAGGGGGGAATATCGCGGCATTGTCGCGCGGCGCTGGCCCGTCCTGTTCGTGAACGGACTGTTGCTGACGCTGGCCTTCATGCTGACCGACTTTTACCTGGCGGGTGTGATCGATACGCGATCATTCTCGTGGCAGGAACTGGCCCGAATCTCTTTCTTTGGCAGTGTCGATGTCTCCGCCTGTCTTCTGTGGGGCGTGGTATCCGGTGCGGTTGCCACGCTGGAGATGCTGGCATGGCACGGTTCGCAAATCATTATTCCAGGGCTGCCGGATCTGAATATGCAGTACATCGCCTGGGGTGCGTTCCTGTTGCGTGCCGCCACGGTCGCCTGGCTGTACACGGTCCTGTTGCTCGGGGTGACCAGCCTGCTGGAACGGCGTGCCGCGGGGCGACCTGCGGGTACAGCGGGCAACACTGTTTCGCTGGTCTTTCTCACGACCATCCTGTTTCTGGCGGTCATATTCTACGCGGCCTCGCTGGGACTGGCCCGGGTGCTAGAGGACATG
>CAJQNP010000007.1 GCA_905479705.1 uncultured Gammaproteobacteria bacterium | reverse complement strand
GATCAGCGTGTTACTGGATTCCCGCATCGGGAGGATGGCGAAAAATGATCTAATCAGGAGCACCCCGGTTATTCAGGCTCAAGCGCTTCGCTGTAACGGCCATACCTGCGAATTACCTCGCGCGCTGCATCACCGTAGCGCCTGATCCACTGTGACAGCACCGCATCACTGATCTGTGAACCGCGCTCGAGCTGGTTTTCAAGCCGCGCCAGTCCCTCATCCGAGAGCCGCTTGTCTCGGGATATACCCGGTTGTCTATCCATCCTGTAATGTCCGCACCGCTTGCACCGCAAGACCTCTAGGGAATCTGCAGCTCTACGCTACCACTGACCGTGACCTGGATGTCGCTCTCTCCGCCCTCGACAGCAACAGAATCATTTGCCTCCATGGACACCGAGGCCATCCTGGCCTGGTACATAACCGGCGGGCGCTGTGCACTCGTACCGACATTGACATCGACAAACCGGTAACCGCTGGCCTTCAGATTCTTGCCGATGATGTCTGCGCGTTGCTTGAAGGCGTCGAGTGCTGCATCGATGAGGCGGTTTTCGACGGCCATACGTTTCTCGTCCGATACCGAGAAACTCATGGACTTGATCTTGAGCTTTTCCTGCAGGCGCGCGGACAGCTTGCCGAGCTTTTCCGTGTCCTTGCTTTCCAGTATCAGGTCCTGCTGGCCCCGCCAGGCACTGGTAACCTCCTTGCGTGTCACCGGCCAGGTCTGGTAGCTACCGGTACTGACCTTGACGTCCGGATACTGCTTCGCGATATTGAGCGCCCATTCCATCTCCCCGTTAATGCGGGTTGCCAGTTTCGCCGCGTCCTGCATCTCCGCATAGGTATTCAGTGTGACATGCATGGTGTCGTTGCTGACAGACTCGCTTTGCTGGGCCGACAGTCGAAACTGGTTGTAGCGGATATCGTCATCAGCGGCGTGCGCCGGCACAGCGACAGCCAGCAGGCAGACCAGTGTTGCCAGGCGGCGCATCATGCCTGCTCCTCCTCGTCACTGGACTGTTCGGCGATCTGCCTGCGCACCTCGTCCATGTCGAGTGCCGCGACCTTTTCGATGACCGTCGCCAGCTGGGCAGGCGGCAAGGCGCCGGGTTGGGAAAAGACGATGATCTCGTCCCTGAATACCATCAGCGTCGGGATCGAGCGAATCTGGAACTGTGCGGCCAGCTGCTGTTCTTCTTCCGTGTTGACCTTGGCAAAGACGATGTCAGGGTGCGACTCCGACATGGACTCGAAGACCGGCGCAAACTGGCGACAGGGTCCACACCAGGGCGCCCAGAAGTCAATCAGTATGATTCCGTTGTTGTTAATGGTGCTGATGAAGTTGTCGTTCGTAAGCTCGGTCGTCGCCATTGCGTGTCCATCCGTCCTTAATAATGTAGGCGTCATTATATAGCCAGATGCGGTTGCATTGAAAATCAATGCGGTGGTGTCATTCGCGCCTGCAAGGCACTCCTACGACAATCGATACGCGGAGTGGTTGCGAGGTAAGCGGGTCGCGCTCGCGAAGCGCTCCTACAACACAATCGTACCTGTAGGAGCGGATCGCAATCCGCGACGGTTTTAGGGATTTCACACGGAGCAACTCATGGCGTAGGAGCGCCTTGCAGGCGCGAACAGTGGCGGGACCAGGAATCAGGTATCGGTGCTGCGGCGACACGACTCGCGGAAATACCACGCTCGACATGACCACCAAAGCAACCCTGCAGGAGCGGATCGCATCCGCGACGGTTTTAGGGATTTCAAACGGAGCAACTCATTGCGTAGGAGCGCCTTGCAGGCGCGAACAGTGGCGGGACCAGGAATCAGGTATCGGTACTACGACGACGCGGTGCCCCGCCCTCGTCATCACTCTCGTAGGTGATATCGAGCTCGATACGGTTACGCCCCAGGCGCTTGGCACGGTACAGCGCCTTGTCAGCGCGCTCGATAAAGGCACTGGCCGATTCGCCGGGCTTGTAGAGCGACACACCTGCCGAGAAGGTGGGTACCTTGGAGACGGTACCGTTGACTTGCCAGCGCGTCTCACCGGCGCGTCGCTTGACCTTGTTGAGTGCGCGTACCGCACCGTCGGAATCGGTGTTCGGCAACAGCACGGCAAACTCCTCGCCACCGTAGCGCGCCACCATGTCGTGGTGGCGGAAGATCGAGAGGATATTCTTGGAATAGACACGCAGCACTTCATCGCCTGCAGCATGGCCGAGTTCATCATTGACCTGCTTGAAGTGGTCGAGATCCATGAGGATGAACGACAGCGGGAAACCATAGCGCTGCACGCGGGCAACCTCGTCTTCAAGACGCCGCATGAAGGCACGGCGATTCGGCAGGCTGGTCAGTTCGTCCGTCAGGCTGAGCAAACGCACCCGGGTCAGCTCATCCGTCAGCTCGCGGCTGTCTGATTCAATCAACTGCAGGTAGTGGTGCGTGCTGTCGAGCTTGTCCGCCAGCTCGTTGTGTCCCTTCATCAGTTTCTCGACTTCGCGAATCAGCGTCCAGCGCATGTTCTCGATCTCGGAGACCTCCTCGGCCTGGCGCAGTTCCGTCAGCACGACCTCCAGGATGACACCGAACTCTTCATTCTGTGTGATCGTCTCGAGCACCTGCTGACCCAGTGTGGCCTGCAGCTTTTGTATATCCTCGCGGCGTGCTTCCAGCTCGCTGCGGTTGATGGCATTCAGGTCCTGGCCGGCAGGGATCTCCTCACTGATGTAATCATCTTCCTCATCTTCATCGAGGTCATCCTCGAATTCCGGCTCCTCGGGTTCAAGGCCGTAATCCACGGCACCTTCAACGGGGATGTCCAGCGTGGCATCGTGCCTAGCAGCATCTACCGCGTCAGCTAACGGTGCCTGCTGTGGCCCTGCAGCGCTTGCCGGACTATCAATACCGAAGGCCTTCAGCAGCGGGCTGAGGGCGGCGGTCAGTACGGCGGGATCGAGCTTACTGGCATCGCGAATATGCGTGCCGCACTGGTCAATAAAAGTGCTCAGCGTATCCAGTTCAGAGGGTGTCAGGGGTGGCTGCAGTCGGGCCTGTAGCAACTTGATCTGTACATAGGCCGGAGAGCCGGGTGACTGGTGGGCATTGAATGCCTCGAGCAGGACATTGACGAAACCCGAGTAAGCAATTTCAGAGCGCAGGTGATTGGCAGCAAGCTCATCGAGCATGCCCTCCGCCTGGCGATAGATGAGACTGCCGGCGGGCGTGGCGCGCAGGGAATCGATCAGGTACAACAGCTTGCGAACGCCGCCTGGATCGATTTCCTCTGGTCTATTTGTACCCGCCACCATGGTCACTCCAACACATTCGAGGGCTATGGGCAGGATACACCTGTTCCTGACTGCCCGTGCCGTACCTGTTATTGTTAAATATTCAGCACTATTTACAGAGAGTTACAAAGGCTTCTTGTAGCAATTAATAGCGCATGCAACGTCACATAATTGACGTCAGGAAAATTGTATCAGGTATGGCCTTGCGGCGGGTAGTGGTACGAAAGTACTAAAAGGAACTTATATGGAGGTAACAAAGAAAAAGGCCGGCAAAAGCCGGCCTTTCAGATCGAACGCTTCAGTACGAACTAGCCACCAAGACCGGCATAGATCGCATCACGAATTTCCTCGACCTTGCCGATGCCGTTGATCTTCACGTACTTCGGCGCTCCGTCACCACCGGCAGCAGCCCAGCTTGAGTAGTACTCGATCAGTGGTTCAGTCTGGTCATGGTAAACATTCAGGCGCTCACGCACGGTGGCTTCCTGGTCGTCGTCGCGCTGGATCAGCTCTTCGCCAGTCTCGTCGTCTTTGCCCTCTTCTTTCGGCGGATTGAAGACCACGTGGTAGGTACGGCCCGAGGCCAGGTGCACGCGGCGACCGCTCATGCGCTTGATGATCTCGTTGTCATCGACATCGATCTCAACCACGGCATCAACCGGCACGCCGTTATCCTTGAGCGCATCGGCCTGAGCCAGTGTGCGCGGGAAACCATCAAACAGGTAGCCGTTCTTGCAATCGTCTTCCTTCAGTCGCTCGTCGATCAGGCCCAAGATGATATCGTCAGACACCAGTCCACCGGCATCCATCACCTTCTTGGCTTCCACGCCCAGCGGTGTACCGGCCTTGACGGCAGCTCGCAGCATGTCGCCGGTCGAGATCTGGGGAATGTTGTACTTGTCTTTGATGTAATTGGCCTGTGTGCCCTTGCCGGCACCGGGACCACCTAACAGGATAACCCGCATAGCTGTCTCCTTAGATTGGATTCCACTGATGAAAAAGTCGCCGTATTATCCTCGCCCGCCCCGGAAATAGCCACATAGCTGAATATATGGGGGGATGGAGTGGATTTATGAAAACCCGGTCAGACTGTAGGGCTTTTCTGTCGGGTCTTCATCAGTCAGCATAATGACTGTGCAGATACGCTGTATTAGGGCCGTGTACCCTGGCGTACACCGACCGAGCATTCTGCGCATAACCGCCAGTGTCACCACCTGGGTGGCCATTTGTTTCCCGAATCGCAATCCGGGTTCTTCCTTCGCTTCAGCATGCGGCACCTTCCGCAGCGCTTGCACACATTACAGGAGTTTCCTAGGGTTGCCCCAATCTCCCGTGCGTTGCCACTTCCAGTGCCCGTCTTGAACCAAGGCCCCTTTCCTCCACCGGCATTACCCGGCTTCCCTGGTACTACGGGCCTTTCCGCCACCCCATAACGCTCTCTCTGACTGTCACCAGCCTCAGGTTAGTCGCCACGACCGACCACGCTACCGGGCTTCCCGTGTTGCGTGCGATTCCCTCTTGTGTGCATGCTGTCGCTACTACCCCGGCACAGTGACTGGGAGCACTGCTTTGCTCATTCTCCCAGTCCTATCAGCCTTCCCCGCATTGGCGGGCAGGTCGGCCTGTGCAACGTCCTTTTCGAGGATTGCTCGGCGTTCACTCAAGTTACGGCCTGCACACTCGCTGGGTCACCTAAAGTGACCCGTTGCATCGATGTCTTCAGCCACTTCGTTACCTCCATGACTGCTCCGATTGCTTCCGGCTGGAGCAAAATCGCCGGGTGGGATTCGCACCCACTGAGAAACGCCGCCTTAACACGGCGCACGCCACAAACGGTCATTCCCGGTTTATCAGTGAAGGTTTCAGATGCAGCAACACTCGCCGTTCCCATATTTCTCAGGTACCGCCAGTCTCGCGATATGGCGGCACATAGATCCCAGATTTTCCTTTATTGCGCTCTGGCAGCCCCTCGGCCATGAAGCGAGA
>CAJQNP010000006.1 GCA_905479705.1 uncultured Gammaproteobacteria bacterium | reverse complement strand
GCATATTGGCCGTACCAGGAAATACAGGAACCCTGCAGATGAGGGGTTTTCTACATTTGGGAATGACTGAACCTGTGCTGAAAGTGGACCTTCCCTGACACCAGAACCAGACAATTCCTGCATCCCCCAGTAGCTCGCCCGGTAATGCTTTCACCAGTACCCCGATGGCGACCTAGGGAAACTGGGTCTGTCCGCCTGCTGATATTGGCCGGGGGAGGGTGCCTCCTTTATCCTCCATCGCCGGTGCCAAAAGTCACGCGATTGGTCACTTGCGCCATAACCCTTTCTACATCAATTCATTAGAAATGCGGTGGCTTGATGCGACGTAAGTGCTTGTTGTTGCACGTAGTTAGTCAGTGCTACAATGCATTACACAGCCTGATAAGCCTCTTGTAATGAAGATGTCGGGGGTTCGACTCCTCTCGCCGGCTCCACCATACAAAGGGTTTCCTGATTTCAGGAAGCCCTTTTTTTATGGTCATGGCGCAGCAGTCCAGGCCCGCCACAAGGTCCTGCTGCGACTCACGAGTGAACTCGGTCGTCATTTCCCCATGAGCACTGGAGGGTGTTTGTCGATCATTCAATATGAATGAGATTTCAGCACCCCTGGAATGAGCCGTTTTAAGTCCCTGGCAGCCCTCAGGGTAAGGCGTGTCTGGCCGCTAAACCTGTGGTTGATATCAAAAAATCACTGAGGGAAATATGACGCACAAGGCCACGCAACAAGAAGAACTGGAACGAATCGATACCATGACTATTCTGGAGGCTGTTGCATACGCCAACCGGTTGAGCAAAAGGTTGAGCAGTTATGAGTGTACTGATGAAGAGAAAACGAACGCATTGGAGTTGCTGAGTCGACTCACTGCAAGAGTGCACTTTCTCAAAATCACCCTGGAGCCAGTATATTCCACAGCCATGTAGGTTTATTTAAGCAGACCTGCGTCCGAGGCGTTTCTGTGCACGATCCGGGCTAACGGGGGGTGTACTTCATTGATTGCGCACTGCTTTCAGACCCGCCCAACAAAACCCTTGAGTCGAGCAAACTAACTGCCGATATATCCTCAGGCAAATTTATGCTGCAGGGAGGTGAGGGCATGCAACGAAATCATTACACAGTTCCCAGATATATAACTCAGCCAGCTATTGTTCTGCTGGCTAATTGTGCATGGTGGTGGAGGAGGCAGAGAGACAATCAGCGTCGAGCGCTTTCTCTTTGAGCGTCACTGGTAGCAAACCCGGCCTGGTGCCGGGTTATATCAAGCGGAATTCTGGTTAATCAAGAATGACAAGGATTGGCGGGATTACGGCCACAATGAATATCAGTGCGCCGCACGTAGATGCATAGAGTGTACGTATCATAGCAGCCCCCCAGCCCCAGATAGTCGTATTTCACATGTAGCGGCGACCGTTCCCGGTTCTTTAGGCTTTATTTTCTGGCGCGGGTACAGCGGGGCCGCACCTTGACGGGGGCCAGGTTTTTTATCGCAGCACAGGAAGGGACTGTACGGACAACGGCAGCTATCCAGCCCTAGGCTATTTCAGAAATAAAGGGCACCGCAACAATGGAGGCTATAATTGCAAGGGTAGATGCCATCATTACCAGCTTGTAGCGGCAAGGGAATCTCTTGGTGCAGTGTTTTGTTTTCTCAAAGATCGACATTTTATTTTCCGTATACTCTGCGTACAGCCGCCAGTGACGACCGTAAATTATTATAAAATTGAATATCCCAAGGGTTTGGAACGGGCGGAAGTATACCCCCTGGCTGTCTCCGGGAGATGCCGCCATGATGGGGTATGCAAGCCATTCACTATCCTGGTAATTGGTAATACACGGGCCTACCCACTTTGTGTGGCGGGCCCATACTCTGCAGGGCCTGCTCTGTCACCGTCTCCCTTCGGGGCAGCGGGTGTTCTTGTCACTGTGGCTATAGCCCGTTCAGCATCAAGTCACTGCTAACCCGGCGTGTTTTTATTGCCTAACCCCATGGTTTTGCATGGTATGTATCTGTGCCTGGGTGCTTCTTGCATCCCGGGGGCGTCCTTGAAATACAGGTCTTGGGGCGGTTCATCTCGCCGGTCCCAGCGACATCACGGGTTTCCTGAATACTGGAAACCGGTTACTTGTGCCCTGGCGCACGGTTTCCTGTCATTGCATGCGGGTCAGAAGGGCGCTAGCAGCAATCCCGGCTTGCCTTGAAAGCATTGATTAGCGTCCCGGGAGTGTTGAGGGCCATCAATCGTCTGATATTACGGTGACAACGATAGTTCGCTCTGATCGAGGGCCATCGAATTCGCACAGGAAGATGTTCTGCCAGCGCGAGAGACCCGGTTCACCGTTGATCAGCGGGATGGTCTCCGAGGGTCCGACCAGGCCTGACTTGAGATGCGAGTCACCGTTACCGTCCTGCTGGTCGTGCAACCACACCCCCCTGGGTATCAGCTTCTGCAGCAAGTGCACCACATCGGTCTGCACGCTTTCATCCCAGTTCTCCTGGATCATGATTGCCGCGGTCGCACCCTGTGCATACACACTCACCAGGCCGTTGCGGATGCCGCTGCGAGAGACGACGGCAACCACCTGGGTAGTGATGTCGACCAGTTGCTCCCTTTCATGGGTGCTTACAGTGATGGAGTCACGCACAGGATCTGGTTATTCCGGATTACAGGGGCCAGACCCAGACAATCATCGGTATCGACACCACGATAATCAACACCTCCAGTGGCAGGCCCATGCGCCAGTAGTCACCGAATCGGTATCCACCGGGCCCCATCACCAGGGTGTTGTTCTTGTGGCCGATGGGTGTCAGAAAGGCGCAGGATGCGGCCACGGCCACGGCCATCAGAAAAGGATCCGGGTTCACCTGCAGACGATGCGCGATATCCAGGGCAATCGGTGCGGCAATCACCGCTGTCGCCGTATTATTCATCACATCAGACAGCGTCATGGTCACGACCATCAACAGGGTCAACACCACCACCGGTGAATAGCCCTCGGCCAGGCCAGTAATGCCATCAGCAATCAGCGCCGTACCACCGCTTGCCTCCAGTGCCACACCGAGGGGAATCATCGAACCCAGCAACACAATGACCGGCCATTCGATTGAGTCATACACCTGGCGGGCCGGCAGGATATTCAACAGGACGTAGGCTGCAACCACGATGGCAAGTGCAACCGGCAGATACAGCACACCCGCACTGGCCAGCAGGATGGCGGCCGCAAACAGCCCTGCCGCCAGCCACGCCTTGTGACGCTTGGTTACAGACAGGTTTTCTGCTCCGGCCAGTGGCAAGGCACCCAGCCAGCTGCTGATTTCCCCGAGCACGTTACGGGGACCAAACAGCAGGAGTACGTCACCGGCCCTGATCTCCAGATGACGCACCCGTTCGCGAAACTGCCTGCCTTCGCGCGATACACCCAGCAGTGTAACGCCATAGCGATACTGTATACGCAGCGAGGATGCCGAGCGGCCCTCGATGCGTGCACCACCGGGCACCACAACTTCCAGCAACGACATGTCATCGCTGCTAAGCGGGCCGGTATCGAAACCCTTGGCAGAGTAATCAAGCTTGAGCACACCGACGATCTTGTCCATGGCCTCGGGAATCGCTTCCACGACCAGGATATCTCCGGCACTGATCTCCACCAGTCGTGCCTGGCCAGGCATTCGCTTGCCGCGGCGTATCAATCCCACGATTGCCACATCATTGTCTTCAGCAACCGCATCGAGGTCACGCACCCGCTGACCGACCGCCGGGGAGTCCTCGGGCACATGCAGCTCTGCTACATACTCGCTGACGTCGAACAGGTTCTGTGTGCAGTTCTGCTCCCTGCATTCAGCCGGCAACAGGCGCCAGCCGATGATGGCAACAAACAACACACCGACAACGGCACAGACCAGCCCCACCGGAGCAAAATCAAACATGGAAAAGCCCTGGCCCAGCGCCTGCTGGCGGAACTCGGCAATAATGATATTGGGCGGTGTGCCAATCAGGGTAATCAAGCCGCCCAGTATGGTGGCAAAAGACAGCGGCATGAGCGTCAGCGCAGGGCTGCGTTTGGCCTTGATGGCCGCCTGTATATCCACCGGCATTAACAGCGCCAGCGCGGCAACATTATTCATCACCGCAGACAGGCCGGCAGCAATCCCGGCCATGGCAGCGATGTGGGTCTGCAGTGACTGCGAGAAGCGGCTGACCTGTTTCGCAACCAGCTCGATAACGCCGGAATTGGAGAGTCCCTTGCTGACGATCAGTACCAGCGCAATGATGATGGTTGCCGGATGTCCAAATCCCGAGAAGGCCTGGTCCTTGGGCACCACACCAAGGATCAGCGCCGCCGTCAGGGCCATGAAGGCAACCAGGTCGTAACGCAGGCGTCCCCAGATCAGCATGGCAAACACGAAAAACAGCAGTGTGAATAATATGGCCTGATCTGTCGTCATGGTCGTTCCCTGATAGTTACCGTTCCTGATTAGATGCCAAGTTTGCCAAGTTTGCCAAGTTTTCGCCGCGTTTTCTCAGGTAACGGCGGACGAGCCAGCAGCCCGGCACGGACTCGCCGCTAAACCACCCTGGTGCGGTGCCGGCGGGGTGGTCTGCGCCAATTTGTTGACCGGCTAGTCCGCGATATTAAGGCAATCCCGGCTGACTGGTTTTTTCCATCTGAATCATTATCATTTCGCTGCACTATCCAGGGGCATGTACGTACTATTACCGCCCCGCTGCGCCCGGACAACGGCGCAATTCAGCACTGCAGACTAACCGACAGGCTAAGGATGTCCCTATGAAGAGAATCAACAAGGTGAAATATTTCTCACTGATACTGTTACTTGCCCTGGGCATGGGTGCAAAGGCAACCGCGATGGCCGCGGATACCGGGGCCATTGCCGAGGCTGACAAGCCCGAGGCATGGACACCGCCACCGCCACCACCGGATGAGTTCGACTGGATTCAGCTGACCTCCGGTGAATGGCTCAAGGGCGAGTTAAAGGTACTGTATGACGACTCGATCGAGTTCGACAGTGACAACCTGGGGCTGCTGAGCATCGACTGGGCTGACATCAAGCAGGTTCGTGGCCATGCAACGTTCAGCGTCCATGCCGAGGGTCGCGAACGGGTCGTCGGTAACCTGCAGGTGGTGGACGAGCGGGTCATGGTCGTCGCCGGTGAGGAAGTCACGGAAATCGATCGTAAGGATGTTATCTCTATTGCGCACGGTGCCCCGAAGGAGAAAAACTACTGGTCAGCCAAGTTTTCACTGGGCCTGAATATCAGCGAGGGTAACAATAACAAGCGCGACCTCAACCTGAACCTGAATACCAAGCGGCGCACGGCGAATTCGCGCTTCATTACCGATTACCTCGGTTACTACAGCGAGTCGCTGGGTATCAAGACCGATGACAACCACCGCCTGCGCAGTACCTACGATATCTTCAAGACGCGGCGCTTCTTCTGGCGACCAATGCTTGCGGAATATTTCCGGGATCCCTTCCAGAATATTTCCTACCAGTTCACTCTCGGTGCCGGCGCCGGTTACCAGTTGATCGATACCTCGAAAACCGAGTGGAGCGTCTCCGGTGGTCCGGCCTTCAAGTACACCAAGTTTCAGAATGTCGAGCAGGGTGAGAACAGCAGTGAATCAACGCCTGCCCTGTGGCTGGGTACCAACTACGATCACGAGTTGAACAGCAAGATGGACCTGATCCTGGGCTACAGCACTATTACCGGTAACCAGGCTTCTGGCGGCTATACGCACCACGCCATCGCGACCCTGGAGACCGAGTTGCTGTCATGGCTGGATTTCGATACCTCGTTTATCTGGGATCATATCCAGAACCCGACCGCCGGTTCGGACGGGGTCGTGCCGGAGAAGGATGATTTTCGATTCATCATCGGGCTGGGATTGGATTACTAGGCCCTGATGGTCGAATGAATTCGACCCTACAATAACCGCGCTGGTTTGTGGGGCCGGATTCATAACGGTGCTGGTTTGTGGGGCCGGATTCATAACGGCGCTGGCTTGTGGGGCCGGAGTCATAACGGCGCAGATTTGTAGGGCCGGATTCATAACGGCGCTGGTTTGTAGGGCCGAATTCATTCGGCCAGCGGGAATCAACGGCCGAATAAATTAGACCCTGGCCTGGGCGGTCGTGCACGTGGCAAGGTTTTTATTACACCCAAAAAAGAACCCCGCCGAGGCGGGGTTCCCTGTTTACAGCAACCGGATGAAATCAGGCAGCGGTAACGTTGGTTGCCTGCAGACCTTTCGGACCCTGCTCGACATCAAAGTTTACGCTCTGTCCTTCAGCCAGTGTCTTGAATCCGTCTCCACTAATCGCAGAAAAGTGCACGAATACATCTTCGCCGCCATCGTTCGGCGCGATAAATCCAAAACCCTTGGAATCGTTGAACCATTTAACAGTGCCTGTGGCCATGTTGTTTACCTCTATAAAAAATTGAACAGATAATGAATCGCAGACCGTGAAAGGGTATTACAGGAGGTACAACGAGGAACATCCAATATAACCTATTTAAAACGTGCAACTGTGATTCTTGTTTTAGCCGGTGGTTCTGAAACCGTGTCCAATACCGCCGACTGAAAAGAGTTTACACCATACGCCATAAAAAAACCCCTTTATTTCAATAATCAGGGGTCGCGGGAGAAGGGTGTTTTCAGTTGTCTTTCGGGGACGGTGAAGGCATTTCCGAGAACAGGTACTGACGTTCTTCCAGTGTGAGGTTTTCCTTGCGCCTGTCAGTCGTCTTGCGGCGTTCTGCCAATGTCGATTCCAGGCCGTTATCAACCGCGGGATTCGGCTCGGGATGATGTGGCTGGCGTCTGTCGTGTGCGTGTCGCATGGTCCACCTCGATTGGTGCGCATGCCGGGCATGCATACAAGGTTAACGGCCGGCCAGGAATGCCCTTAAGGAAAATAAAATTAGTAAAAACATTATCTTATGAGCTGCCACCAGCTGGTAGCGGATAACAGGGAGAGCCCGCGCCTGTCACTGTCAGGCAGCCCTGTCCGTGAATCGCGTCACAGAGTTGCCTCGAGGGTCTGGAAGATCGGGGCCATGTGCCGATACGTCCGTGAGGTTTTCAGGCGGCAACAGGGGCGGGCATGTACAGATCGACAATCCTACGGGCTATTAACTCACTGGAATTCATCGCTGTCGTGGTGCTGCTGGCCGTGGTATTCACCACGCTGGCTTCTTCCGCGCAGGCCGAGCGCGATGAACGCGTCAGGCAGGAAAGTCTTAACTATTCACACCTCGCCACGGTAGACAGGACGCCGCCGTCACCGTTACGTAATGCGCGCTAGGCGGGTTGCGCGTTACTTGCCGTAACGCCGCACGACGTAGTCATCCACGATCTTCTGGAAGTCCGCCGCGATCGCGTCACCCTTAAGCGTCACGGTCTTTTCTCCATCGACATAAACCGGTGCCACCGGGCTCTCCCCGGTACCCGGCAGACTGATCCCGATGTTGGCATGCTTGCTTTCACCAGGCCCGTTCACCACGCACCCCATCACGGCAACCTTCATCTCTTCAACGCCCGGGTGGTGCTGCCGCCAGACCGGCATCTGTTCGCGTAAATGGGTCTGGATGTCCTGCGCCAGTTGCTGGAAGTAATGACTGGTGGTACGGCCGCAGCCGGGGCAGGCAATCACCGCCGGTGTGAAATGCCGCAGTTCCATGGCCTGCAGTAATTCCTGCGCGACGATGACCTCGCGGCAACGATCGCCGCCCGGTTCCGGCGTCAGCGAAATGCGAATGGTGTCGCCGATGCCTTCCTGCAATAACACGGACAGCGCCGCCGTTGAAGCCACGATGCCCTTGGAACCCATGCCGGCCTCGGTCAGGCCCAGGTGCAGGGCGTGGTCACTCTGTGCAGAGAGCTCCCGGTACACGGCAATCAGGTCCTGCACGCCGCTCATCTTGGCCGACAGGATAATGCGGTTGCGCGGCATACCCAGTGCTTCCGCCTGTGCCGCGCTTTCCAGCGCCGAGGTGACCATGATTTCATGCATGATGTCCTGCGCATCTTTTGCATCGATACGCCGCGCGTTGTCATCCATCAGGCGCGCCACCAGCGCCTGGTCCAGGCTGCCCCAGTTAACGCCAATGCGTACCGGCTTCTCATAACGACAGGCAATCTCGATCATCTCGGCGAACTGCTCGTCGCGTTTCTTGCCGCGGCCGACATTGCCGGGGTTGATGCGGTACTTGGCCAGTGCCTGCGCACAGTCAGGATTATTCGCCAGCAGCTTGTGGCCGTTGAAATGAAAGTCACCGATGAGTGGCACATCAACATCCGCTTGTTGTAACTGCTCCGCGATCTCCGCTACCGCGCGCGCGGCACCGTCGGTATTGATGGTAAGGCGTACCAGTTCCGAGCCGGCCTGTGCGAGTTCACGTATCTGCTTCACGGTGGCGGCAACATCGGCCGTGTCGGTGTTTGTCATGGACTGCACCACGATCGGTGAGTTGCCACCGATGACGACGTGGCCGACCTGAACGGCAACGCTGTGGCGTGCTGGGGGGTGTGTGTCTAGCATGGATGTCGATTGTGCCGTTGTCAGGGTCTGTGGGGCCCGGGCAGGGGGCTGCGCCGGAATGGTCGGCGCCTATAATAATCGAATTTGTGGTCGCGCACAGTTCCGCCCGGTATCCCGGGTAGAAATCCAGGATGAGTAAACAAAATCATGTAAATCAACAGGATAAAAAACACTTGCATTTATGTGTTTACTGTATATAATCACAGTACCTGTACAGATAGCCAGTGAAAAGACATGAATGAGAACACCCTGACCGCACGCCAGGCCGAGATCCTCGAACTGATCCGTGGTTATATCAAGGAGGAGGGCTGCCCGCCCACCCGTGCCGAGATTGCTGCCACGCTGGGCTTTCGGTCGGCCAACGCCGCCGAGGACCACCTGCGCGCGCTGGAACGCAAGGGCTACATCGAGATGATCCCCGGTTCGTCACGCGGCATTCGCCTGCTGGACGAGGAAGATGAGGAATACGGTCTGCCGGTGGTCGGCCGGGTCGCGGCCGGCGAGCCGATCCTGGCGGAGCAGAATATCGAGGACTACTGTCCGCTTGAGGGTGATGCCTTTCATCCGCGTGCTGATTATCTGCTGCGCGTGCGTGGTGACAGTATGCTGGATATCGGTATTCATGACGGTGACCTGCTGGCCGTGCACCGCACGCCGCGTGCCGAGAATGGCCAGGTCGTGGTGGCGCGCCTTGATGATGACGTGACTGTTAAACGCTTTCGCCAGCGCGGCTCGATTGTGCGGCTGATTGCAGAAAACCCGGCCTATGAACCGATTCGCGTCGATCTGCGTGAGCAGGACCTGCATATCGAGGGCCTTGCCGTGGGCGTATTACGAAAGGAGATAAACTGATGAAGACAGCCAATCAATTGCATCATGTGAATGCCTGGGAAAGCACGACCGCTTCCGGGTCCTCTCTGGTTACATCCACCGGCAGCGCCGTGCTTGACGAGTTGCTCCCCGGTGGTGGCTGGCCCAGGAGCGGTCTGGTCGAGGTCATCCTGCCGGATGCCTACAGCGAGGCCATGAGTGTGTTGATGCCGGCACTGGTACGCATCAGTCAGCAACGTCGCTGGATCGCCATGGTGAATCCGACCTGGCCGGCACGTTCACAGTTGTTTACCGAGTCGGCGGTTCGTCATGAACGGGTACTGCAGGTTAACCCGCACCCCGGGCGCAGTGCCCTGTGGACAGCCGAATCACTGCTGCAGGCCGGGGAATGCAGTGTCGTGATGGCCTGGCCGAATTGCCGCACCGAACTGATGGGCAAGCGTCTCGAGAAGGCCGCCGCCCATGGCAAGGCCCTCGGTATCCTGTTCAGTTATGAAGGGCTGCAGACACAACCATCCGGTGTGGCGCTGCGAATCAGGCTGGAATGCGGTCGTGAGGGGCGAGCGGTCTACCTGCTGAATGGCCGTGGTGAAACGCTGGCGGGTGAGGCACTGTAGGCCTGTTTAATCCGGTAGAGCAGGGCAGTGGTGATCGCCCGCTAACCGGGTTGTTGCAAGGCTGCTGGTCGAATGAATTCGACCCTACAGTCGGGTAGTATGCGAATTGTCAATGTAGGGCCGAATTCATTCGGCCGGGCTCCTGAATGTTGATGATTAGGGATCGTTGATGCGTTGTTGTCAATTCATCGTTGTAGGGCCGGATTTATCCGGCCGGCAGGGCGCATTTGGTAACCGGGTTTGTTGTAATGCTGCTGGTCGAATGAATTCGACCCTACAGTTGGCAGCTATCCAGGCCACCGTTGTAGGGCCGAATTCATTCGGCCATCCGCACGTCAGTCCGAGCCACCGTTGTAGGGCCGAATTCATTCGGCCATCTGCACGTCAGTCCGAGAGGTAGTACTCGACCGTCGAGACCACGCGGACGCGCTTGATGTGCGGCGTATTGTTGTCGCGTGCGCTGATGCTGAACTGGCCCTGCGAGGCACGTTTGATCTTGCCAAGCGTGCTCTGCGAGTCCTGTGCGAATTTCACGGCCACCTCGCGTGCCTTGTTGGTGGCTTCCTCGATCATGGCAGGCTTGACCTCGTTCAGCCGCGTAAACAGATACTCTGTCTGTGACTGGTAGTTGCCAGCGGTAAAGACGATCCCCTGTTTACCGAGTTGTGCCAGGTCGCTCATGATGGCGCGTACCGCGTCAATGTTGTGCGAGTAGACATTGACCGTCTGTACGGCCGAGTAGCGGAATTCAACCAGGTTGGTATTACCGTAGCTCTGCGCGGACTTGTCGGTGATTGCCGGCGGAGACAGGGATACCTCCGAGTCGTCCAGTCCGCATTCCCTTAGAAAGGACCTGATCTTCGCGGTACTGCTCTCGATGGCAGTGTACAGCCCCTCGACGTCATTGCTGGCGGCGGTGAACTGGATCGGCCAGATGACGATATCCGCCGGGTACTCGCGCTCGGCCAGGCCCTTGACGCTGATGGTGCGCTCGTATTCCTTGTACGTGATGGCGGCGTTTGCCAGCAGGTAACCGAGTACAGTGAGTCCGAGAAAGATACCCAGGCCGAGTATCGCGGCGCTGAATTTGTTATTCATGTTTGCCTCTGTCATTGAAGTAACCGCACGATTCGAGTCAGATTAACTCGCCTCGCCCTTGCGAATGGCCATCTTGTGGTCCTGGTACAGGTTAATCATGCGACGCCACAGTGGCCCCGGTTTGCCAGCACTGATGACCCGGTCATTGAGCTGGATAACCGGCGAGATCTCGCGGGTGGAGCTGGTCAGCCAGATTTCCTCGGCGTTAAACAGTTGCTGTTCCGTGATGTCGGCCTCGCGAAACGGGATGGCGTGATTGGCGGCGAGTTCGATTACGAGGTCGCGGGTAATACCAGGCAGCAGTGAGGGGCCGTTCGGTGGTGTGATCAACAGGCCGTTGCTGACGATAAACACGTTACTGGCCGCGCCCTCGATGGCTAGTCCGTTCTTGATGAGAATGGCCTCGGTGCCGCCGTCGTCAATCGCCTGCTGGCGCAGCAACACATTGGGCAGCAGTGTGATTGCCTTGACGTTACAGAGGTTCCAGCGAATATCCTCCAGGGTGACGGCGCTAACGCCCGGGATGGCGTCAATATCAACCGATTCGGCCATGGGCGTGCTCATGGCGAACAGCGTCGGTGTTACATCGGCCGGGAAGGCGTGGTCGCGCTTTTCCGCAACGCCCCGGGTGACCTGCAGGTACACGGCCTGGTCCTCAGCGTCGTTGCTTTCCACCAGTTTCGTCAGCATCAGGTGCCACTCGGCAGGAGCCAGCGGGTTACTGATACGAATGGCGTCGAGGCTGTTTTGCAGGCGCTTCAGATGATGTTCCAGCCGAAACAGCCTGCCGCCATAGACCGGGATGACCTCGTAGACCCCGTCGCCAAACAGGAATCCACGGTCCATGACCGAGATGCGTGTTTCCGACAGGGGCAGAAACTCCCCGTTCAGGTAGGCTGTGGGCACCACTGCTGGTCAGCCTTACTCGAAGTACAGCAGGCCTTCGTCGGTAATGCGTTGCCAGAAAGAGCCCTCACCGATGGACTGCAGACTGACCAGCGGCTGGTCGGCTACCACCTGTTCGCCGAGTTTCACCAGCACGCTGCCCAGTGACTGCCCGGCATTGACCGGGGCCATGATGCGCTGGTCGATATTCATGGAGGCATCCAGTGCGTTGTACTGGCCGCGCGGGATGGTGACATACAGCGGCTTGTCGACACCCAGTGCGATGGTTTCGCTACTGCCCTTCCAGATGCGTGAAGTCGTCAACTGGGTACCGGCATCATAGAGTTTGTGGGTTTCAAAGAAACGAAAACCGTAATTCAGCAGTGCCTGGCTGGCGTCGGTGCGCGCGTTGTCGCTGTTGGTACCCAGTACCACGGTGATCAGGCGCATGCCTTCCTTTTCTGCAGAGGTCACCAGGCACCAGCCGGCCGAATCGGTGTGCCCGGTTTTCAGTCCGTCGACGCTATCATCACGCCACAACAGCTTGTTGCGGTTGTGCTGGGTAATATCGTTGAAGGTGTATTCCTTTTGCGAGTACCACTTGTAGTACTCGGGGTAGTTCTTGATCAGCAGGGTCGACAGCTGTGCAATATCCCTGGCCGTCATGTAGTGATTGTCATCCGGCAGGCCGGTCGAGTTCATGAAGTGGCTGCCGGTCAGGCCGATCTCCTCGGCATGCTTGTTCATCAGCGCGGCAAAGGAGTCCTCGCTGCCGGCGACATACTCGGCGAGTGCCACGGTGGCATCGTTGCCGGACTGCACGATCATGCCCTGCAGCAGGTCTTCAACGGCCACCTGTTTGCCGACCTCGACGAACATGCGTGAGCCGGGTGTGCGCCAGGCCTTCTCGCTGATGGTGACGATGTCGGTCAGGGCGATGTTCCCGGATTGCAGTTCATTGAAGATGGTATAGGCGGTCATCAGCTTGGTGATGCTGGCCGGTTCGACCGAGACGTCGGAGTTTTTCTCGGCAAGGATGTTGCCGCTTCCATAGTCCTGAATAATGAATGACTTGGCACCGGTTGACGGGGGTTTGGGTATCGGCAGGGCTGCCTGGGCAAGGCTGGCGCCGATCAGCTGGGATAGAAATATAGCTATATATAACAGATGCTTATGCATAGTTTTCCTGGGGGTATTGGTAACAAATGTTGGCACGCATTGTCCGACTGTCGCCGGAATTTTGCAATGCCTGCCACGGCCCTGTGCGTGGTTACTGAACGATGGAATGACTGTTGTCGATACCCAGCGTTTTGAGTTCCTGGGTGACACGGTTGGCTTCCATGTGACTCGGTAGCGGCCCGACCTGGACCTTGTAGAAGGTGCCGGCATCGGTGGTTGCCTCGACGATGCGGATTGCACCGAGGTTCTGCGTCTGCAGGTCTCCCTGCATGCGCTCCGCGTTGGCGCGGCTGGAGAAGGCGCCGACCTGCAGGAACAGCAGTGAATCGCCTGGCAGTGCTGTCATGGCTGCACTCGCGGGCGCTGCAGGTTGACCAGACTGCGTCGGGTCGATGGCGCGTATCTCTACCTCGCCGGTGCCGTAGGGCAGGATATCCAGCCGCGATGCAGCCGAGTACGACAGGTCGATGAGGCGGTCCTCGTGGAACGGGCCGCGGTCGTTGACCTTGACGATGACCTTGCGGTTGTTCTTCAGGTTGGTGACCTCGACGTAGGTCGGTAGCGGCAGCGTCTTGTGCGCGGCCGTCATGGCGTACAGATCATAGGGCTCGCCGCTGGAGGTGCGCTTGCCGTGAAACTTGGTGCCGTACCAGGAGGCAATGCCACTTTCCCGGTAGCCGGAGCTTGAGGGCAGGGTGTGGTAGGTCTTGCCGTATACCTGGTAGGACTCCATATTGCCGTAGCGGCTCAGTGGCTCGGCGCGCGGCACGGCATCGGGCACATTGGACACATCGCGCGGGTTGGCCGGTGCATCGTCGGATACCAGGGTGCTCTGCATCGAGGTGCAGGCGGTGAAACAGCCACTGGTCAGCAGCACGCCTGCAATTAGCCAGAGTGCACCCCTGTGTTTCTGTGTTTGTCTACTCATTGAATAACCGTGTCTTCTCGTAAGCGGAACGAATTTCTTCACTGAGCTGGTAGACCGCCATGGCATACAGCGGACTGTGATTATAACGCGTGATGGCATAAAAGTTATTGAAGTCCAGCCAGTATTCCGGCCCGTCTTCCTGATCGAGGCTGATCAGGGCGGCAACCAGCTCATCCGGCATTGGTTGCTGCGGGATGATGCCGTCGTGACGCAGGGCATCCAGCACGGTGTGTGGTTTGTAGCCCATCTCGAGGATTTCCTTGTAGCGCTCGCCTTCCACGCTGGCCAGTACCGCGACCGGTGCGCCGGTTTTCCAGCCATGTTCCTTGAAGTAGTTGGCGACGCTGCCAATGATATCCATCTTGTTTTCCCACAGGTCACGCTTGCCGTCGCCGTCAAAATCAACCGCGTAGTGGCGGTAACTGCTGGGGATGAACTGGCCGTAGCCCATGGCGCCCGCGTAGGAGCCGGTCGTGGTGGTGACGTCGATATCTTCTTCCCGGCCGAGGATCAGGAACTGCTCCAGTTCGCCGCTGAAGAACTCGCTGCGCGGCGGGTAGTCAAAGGCCAGCGTGGAAAGCGCATCGATGACCCGGTGGCGGCCGGTGTTGCCGCCATAGCGGGTCTCGACGCCGATAATGGCGACAATGATTTGCGGTGCGACGCCGTAGGTGGCCTCGGCCTTTTGCAGGGCGTCCAGATTTTGCTTCCAGAAGTCGACGCCGCCATCGATGCGGCCTGCGGTCAGGAATATTTTCCGGTACTCGTACCACTTGAGGCGCTTCTCCGCCGGTTTGCGCATCAGCTCGAGGATGTCCTCGCGGCGCTTGGCCTCGTTGAACACCGCAACCAGCTGTTGCTGCTCGAAACCGTGCTTGTCGACCATCATGTCGATGAAGTCCTGTACCTGTGGCTGGTCGTTATAGTTGCCGGCATTCGCGCCAGGCGGGCCAATAAGTATCGAAACAAGCAGTATTGCTGATGCGAGAGTTCTGGAAATATTCAATTGTTGATTCATTAACTGGTTCCTGGTGTTGGCTGCACTGCAGGGCCGAATGCATTCGGCCATCGCTGTCCCATGCTGCTTGTTCATCATTTACGCCTGCTGGCCGAATGCATTCAGCCCTGCAGAACCAGGCCATTCGCCGGATCGGGTCAGGAGCCTGTGCTGTTGGTCGGGACGCATTCTAACATTGCACCGGCGCCTCAGGTAGGCAGCAGTTTGCGGTGTGTCTGGATCGACATGAGGATGCCAAAACCGGCCATCAGGGTAACGATGGATGTGCCGCCGTAACTGATGATCGGCAGTGGCAGGCCGACCACCGGCAACAGGCCGGTGACCATGCCGGTGTTAACGACGAAGTAAACACAAAAGGTCATCGACAGGCTGCCGGCGAGCAGCCGGGTGTAGGTGTCCTGTGCCTGGATACTGATCATGATGCCGCGCACCACGATGATGGTATACAGCGCAAACAGTGTCAGGATGCCGAGGAAGCCGAATTCCTCGCCGAGTACGGCAAAGATAAAGTCCGTGGAACGCTCCGGCAGGAAGTCCAGCTGCGACTGTGTCCCGTTCATCCAGCCCTTGCCCAGCAGGCCGCCCGAGCCGATGGCAATTTTCGACTGGATGACATGGTAGCCCGAGCCCAGCGGGTCACTCTCCGGGCTGAGAAAGGTGATCACGCGCTGGCGCTGGTAGTCATGCATGAAGTGCCACAGCACGGGGGCGGCGGCGGCAAGCAGCACGGAGAAAAATGCCAGCAGCCGCCATTGCAGCCCGGCGAGGAACACTACAAAGAAACCGGCGCTGGCAATCAGCAGGGCAGTCCCCAGGTCGGGCTGCTTGGCGATCATCAGCATGGGCACCGCGATCAGGGTCGCTGATGCCAGCAGCTGCCAGCCGTTGGGCGGCAGCCGCGTATCGGCCAGGTACCAGGCAACCATCATCGGTACCGCCAGCTTCATCATCTCCGAGGGCTGAAAGCGGACGATGTAGAGGTTCAGCCAGCGTTGCGCGCCGCCGCTGCTCTCGCCGCCAACCAGCACGGCCACCAGGAAGACGACACCGACCACGAATAGCCAGGGCGTCAGGCGCAGCAGGACATAGGGCGACAACTGCGCCACGACCAGCATCCCGGTGAAGGCCAGCCCGAGACGCACCAGCTGACGCTCGACCAGCGCCATGTCGCCGCCGCCGGCGCTGTAGAGCACGATCAGGCCAAGACCGCTGGCGGCAATCAGCGCGAACAGCAGCGGTGCATCGAGATGCAGGCGGTACTGCCAACCGGCACGGCTGGCATCCTCGCGGTGTGACGACAGTACGCTACTCACTGTGGTTCACCGCCAGTGGCTTCATCCACGGGTTCTTCAACCACAGGCGATTCTCCGACCAGGTAGGCATCGAGGATCTTGCGTGCAATGGGTGCGGCCACCGAACCGCCACCGCCACCGTTCTCGACAATGACGGCGACCGCGATTTGCGGATCCTCAACCGGGGCGAAGGCGACAAACAGGGCGTGATCGCGCAATTCTTCCGGAATGGCCTCGGCGTCGTATTTTTCTTCCTGCTTGAGCCCGAATACCTGAGCCGTGCCGGTCTTGCCGGCGATCCTGTAGGGGCTGTCCTCACCGATCCTGCGCGCTGTGCCGCGGGTACTGTGCACGACATCGACCATGGACTCGATGACATGGTCCCAGTGTTCCTGCGCGTTGATCGTGATGGTGTCCACGGTGCGCGGCCGATGCGGTAACAGGTCATCACTGTTGGCCTCCTGCTCGGCATGCACGATATTCGGTTGCAGCAGGCGACCGCCATTGGCGAGGGCCGCGGTTGCCACGGCCAGCTGTATCGGTGTGACCAGGAAGAATCCCTGTCCAATGCCGGTGATGAGTGTTTCGCCGGGGAACCAGGGCTGGTCGTGGCGTGCACGTTTCCACTCCCGTGACGGCAACAGGCCCGGGAGTTCGCCAAGGATATCAATGCCGCTGGACTTGCCGAAGCCGAAGTGCCGCAGGTAGCCATGAATGCGATCAATGCCCAGTGACAGCGCGAGATCATAGAAGTACACGTCGCAGGACTGTTGAATGGAGCGGTTCAGGTTGACCGTGCCATGGCCGGTGCGTTTCCAGTCGCGGTACTTGCGCGTGTTGCCGGGCAGGCTGTAAAAGCCTGGACAGTAGGTGCTGGAATGGCTGGTCGTGATGCCTTCTTCAAGACCGGCGAGGCCGACAAACGGCTTGATAGTCGAACCGGGCGGGTACTGGCCGCGCAGGGCACGGTTGAACAGCGGCTGCTTCTTGTTGTCGCGCAACGCGGCATAGTCATCAAACTCGATACCATTGACGAAGGCGTTGGGTTCATAGGTCGGTGCGCTGACAAAGGCAAGGATGTCGCCGTTGTTCGGGTCAATGGCAATGGCCGAACCGGTTAAATCTGTAAAGGCCGCCTCGGTGGCAGCCTGTACGCGTGAGTCGATGGTCAGGTACAGGTTACGACCGGACACGGGTGGCGTACGGTCCAGCACGCGAATGACACGACCCTGTGCCGTGGTCTCGACGTGTTGCAGGCCCACCTTGCCGTGCAGAACCGACTCGTAGGTCTTCTCGATGCCGATCTTGCCGATGTGCGAGGTGCCGCGGTAATTGGAACTGTCGACGACCTTCAGGGCCTGCTCGTCGATACGACCGACATAGCCCAGTGCATGCACACCCAGTGTGCCCAGCGGATAATGGCGTGCGAGACCGGCGGTGATATCCACGCCGGGAAAACGATGGCGATTAACGGAGAAGCGCGCGACTTCCTCGTCGCTTAAATGAAAACGCAGCGGTATGGCCTCGAAGCGCGGTTTGCGCTTCAGGAGTTTTTCAAAGCGGCTGCGGTCAATGTCGCGGATCTCGATAATGTCTTCAAGTGCGCCCAGCGTGCCGCCCATGTCGTCGATTTGTTCGGGTGTGATTTCCAGCCGGTACGAGGGCAGGTTTTCCGCCAGCAGGATGCCGTTGCGGTCATAGATCAGGCCGCGATTCGGCGGGATCGCTTGCAGCTTGACGCGGTTGTCTTCCGACAGCGTGGTGAAGTGCTCGTGTTCGACAACCTGCAGGAACAACAGGCGTGCGAGTAACACGGTCAGCAGGATGCCAGCGATGATCAGCAGGATCACGGCACGGTTCATGACCAGCCGTGACTCGAAAAAATGGTCTTTCAGCGTGATCTGGCGCGGCATGCCGGGGAGCCTAGTTAACCCTGAAACTGCGACGCATGCCGCGCAGCAGGCCGTGCACCGCTGGCCACAGCATCATGCCGATTATCGACGGTGCCCAGAAGTACAGCGGTACACCGGGGCGGCCAATGAGCCGGCTGATCCACAGTGCCAGCAACTGGTGCAATATCAACAGCACCAGTACGGTCAGGGATTGCTGCCATACCGGTACCAGTCGCAGGCGCAGGTGAAACTTCAGCGTGACGTAGGCCACGATGGTTAGTGACAGGGCATGCTGTCCCAGCAGGGACCCGGTCAGCAGGTCGACCAGCAGGCCCACGAACCAGCCGGTGGTGACGCCGATCCGTTCGGGCAGTGCCATGCACCAGTAGATAAGCACCAGGCCAACCCAGTCGGGACGCAGGTAGCGCGCCCAGTCAGGCAGGGGTATGACGGTCAGCAACAGGGCAATGATGAAGGTCAGGACAATGACCCCGCTGCCGTGGCGTCTGCCGCGAATCATTCCGGTTGCTCCGCCGGTTCGGCTTCACCGCCAGTGACTTCGGCAGCATCGGGGGCTGCCAGTGGCTGGCTGTTGTCCGTGGCGGCCTCGTCTTCGGCGGTTTCGTTTTCGAACGACAGCTTGTGCGATGTCTCGATGACGGTCGTTTGCCCCGGCCAGATCAACAACACCTCGCGACTGCGGTTCAGGTGCGCCAGCGGCGTGGCAACCACCGAGGCAAAGGCATTGCCGGGGTCGTGCTGCACGGCCGTCACGGTAGCGACCGGGTAGCCCGGCGGGAATCGACCGCCGAGTCCCGAGGTAATCAGCAGGTCGCCCGGCTGAATGTCGGCGCTGTTGGGAATGTATGGCAACTCAAGACGGTTGATCGTGCCGCTGCCCAGGGCGATGGAGCGCAGGCCGTTGCGGTTCACCTGCACGGGGATTGCATGCGAGGTATCGGTGATCAGCATGGCTGTCGATGAGTAGGGGCCGGCATGCACGACCTGTCCCATGACGCCCTCGGCATCAACCAGTGGCTGCCCGGGATAGATGTCATGCAGTTCACCCTTGTTGATCATGACCTGGTGCTTGTAGGGATCGAGGTTGACCGACATCAGCTCGGCAATGAGTACCTTCTCGCCGATCTCGAAGGAGGAATCGAGCAGTTCACGCAAGCGAATGTTCTCTTCCTGCAGGGCGGAGAATTTTTGCATCTGTGCCTGTTGCATGAAGTGCTGCGTGCGCAGGCTGTCGATCTCTTCCTGCAGCTTGCGTCGTGTGGCGAGCGACTCATTGAACCAGTCGGACATGGCGCCGGGCAGTTCCACGACCAGCTGAATCGGGTAGACCAGAAGTGACAGGGCGTCGCGCACGGACTCAAGACTCTTGTACTTGTGGTCCATCACCATCAACACCACCGACAGTGATACCAGCACGAACAGACGCGTCGTGATGGATGGGCCTTGTGTGAAGATGAGCTTGATCGGGCACCCCGTGTGACAGTTACTCTGGCAGGAGGCCTGCCACTCTCAGGGCGGTATTCTAGCGTAAGTCAGGAGTGCGACGTATAGATTATGAAATCAGTGCCGGGTGCGTGGTTATAGTGGGAGTCTTGCGGTTTATGTCCAGGTCAGGGTGACCGGTTGACGTTGTTATTCGCGCCTGCAAGGCGCCCCTAAGCATTAGCCGGCACCTGTAAGGGTGCTACGCACATGTGCATTTTGTTGAATCCTGTCGCGGATTGCGATCCGCTCCTGCGTATGATTTTTTCCATGCATGGATTGGGTTGTAGGAGCGGATCGCAATCCGCGATCATGGTCTGGTTATTGGCGTAGCAGTGCCTTGCAGGCGCGAAGGGGGATTACTCGACGGTAAAGACGTCGCCACCGCGCTCGTCGAACAACTCGAGTGCACGGCCACCGCCGCGGGCAACGCAGGTGAGCGGGTCGTCGGCCACCACCACCGGCAGGCCGGTTTCTTCCATGAGCAGCTTGTCGAGGTCACGCAGCAGTGCACCACCCCCGGTAAGCACGATGCCGCGTTCCGCGACGTCCGCGCCGAGTTCTGGCGGTGTCTGCTCCAGCGCGGTCTTCACGGCACCGACGATCCCGGTCAGCGGTTCCTGCAGGGATTCCAGGATTTCATTGCTGTTCAGTGTGAAGCTGCGCGGAATGCCCTGTGACAGGTTGCGGCCCTTGACCTCCAGCTCGCTGACTTCCTTGCCGGGGTAAGCGGAGCCGATGGCATGCTTGATGTGTTCCGCCGTGGCCTCGCCGATCAGGGTGCCGTAATTGCGGCGCACGTAGTTGATGATGGCGTCGTCAAAGCGGTCGCCACCGATACGCACAGAGGAAGAGTAAACGATACCATTCAATGAGATAACGGCGACTTCTGATGTGCCGCCACCGATGTCGAGCACCATGGATCCGCGTGCTTCATCGACCGGCATGCCGGCGCCGATGGCGGCGGCCATGGGTTCTTCTATAAGGTACACCTCGCGGGCGCCGGCCCCGGCGGCCGATTCGCGGATGGCGCGACGCTCCACCTGGGTGGAGCCACAGGGCACGCAGATCAGTACCCGCGGGCTGGGCTTGAAGAAGCGCGCCTCGTGGACCTTGTGGATGAAGTGCTGCAGCATCTTCTCGGTGATGGTGAAATCGGCGATCACGCCGTCCTTCAGGGGACGAATGGCCGTGATGTTGCCCGGGGTGCGACCCAGCATCAGTTTTGCCTCGGTACCGACGGCGGCGATACTCTTCGGCCCGCCCGGCCCACGATCCTGGCGGATTGCCACCACCGAGGGTTCGTTCAGCACGATCCCCTGGCCGCGCACGTAAATCAGTGTGTTAGCCGTGCCCAGGTCGATGGACAGATCGTTGGAGAACATCCCGAACAGGCTTTTAATCAACATGTAATAACGGGTCCGCAAAGGTCGCTGAAAAAGGAAGCGGGTAATCTAACAACGAGGGACGTCAGGGGCAAGGAAATCAGCTGAAAAACGTGATTCGTCGCGGCCGGTCGGCCCCAATGCAGAGATGTACGGCGGAAATGATTGTGCTACCGTTGCGTCCCTGTTTTTTAGTGAACGCTGGATACGGAGTAATCATGTCGCTGGATGCCTCGGATGTTGAAAAAATTGCCCACCTGGCGCGACTCGGGATCAATGTCGATGACATCCCCGGTTATGCCCGCAACCTGTCGGATATCCTCAGCTTTGTGGAGCAACTCAACAGCGTTGATACCACCGGCGTGGAGCCACTGGCCCACCCGCTGGAGGCGACCCAGCGCCTGCGCCCCGATGTGGTGACCGAGGGTAATAATCGCGAGCACTTCCAGCAGGTTGCGCCCGAGACTGAATCCGGACTGTACCTCGTACCCCAGGTCATAGAATAAGCCCGGCACGCAGCGCGCGCCGACCGCCTGACCGGGCAGGGCGCAACCAGCGTTGCAGTGCTGCCAGGAAACCCAGATATGCATCAGAAAAGTCTTGTTGAACTTGCCACCGATTTGCGCAGCGGGGTCTGCTCCAGTGAGGAGCTGACGCGGGCCTGCCTGCAGCGCATTGCCGGCCATGACCCGCGGCTCAACAGTTTTGTCACCGTGACCGGGTCACAGGCGCTGGCCGCTGCACAGGCGGCCGATGCCGCGATCAAGGCCGGCAATGCGGGTCCGCTCACCGGCATCCCGTTTGCGCACAAGGACATCTTTTGTACCAACGGAGTGAAGACCAGCTGCGGCTCAAGGATGCTGGATAACTTTATTGCACCGTATGATGCGACGGTTACCGAGAAAATGCATGAAGCCGGTGCGGTCATGATCGGCAAGACCAACATGGATGAATTCGCCATGGGGTCCTCGAATGAAACCAGTTTCTACGGCCCGGTAAAAAACCCGTGGGATGAGACCACCGTACCGGGCGGTTCCTCGGGCGGTTCGGCCGCGGCGGTTGCTGCACGCCTGGTACCGGCCAGTACCGGCACCGATACCGGCGGCTCGATCCGGCAGCCGGCAGCGCTGTGCGGTATCACCGGCCTGAAACCGACCTACGGCCGGGTGTCCCGCTACGGCATGATTGCCTTTGCCTCGAGTCTCGACCAGGCCGGACCGTTCACGCGTTCGGCCGAGGATGCCGCCGTCATGCTTGGCGCCATGGCCGGTTTTGACCCGCGTGATTCCACCAGTGTCGACCGGCCGGTGGATGATTACACGGCGCAGCTCAATGCGCCGCTGCAGGGGCTGCGCATCGGGCTGCCAGGGGAATACTTTGGAGACGGCCTGGATGCCGGTGTCGGCGATGCGGTGAGTGCGGCGATTGCTGAATTCACGAAGCTGGGCGCCACGGTCACCGATATCACCCTGCCCAACACGCATCTGTCCGTGCCCGCCTATTACGTGGTCGCACCGGCAGAGTGTTCCTCGAACCTGTCACGTTTTGACGGCGTGCGCTTTGGTCACCGCGCCGGCAACCCGCAGGACCTGACTGACCTGTACACGCGCTCACGCGGCGAGGGTTTTGGAGACGAGGTCAAGCGGCGCATCCTGGTGGGCACCTACGTGCTGTCGGCCGGCTATTACGACGCCTACTACCTCAAGGCGCAGCAGGCACGTCACCTGATCCGCGATGATTTCATGCAGGCCTTCAAGCAGGTCGATGTCATCATGGGCCCGACGGCACCCTCGGTGGCCTTCAAGCTGGGCGAGAAGGCCGATGACCCGGTGAGCATGTACCTCTCGGACATCTACACCATTGCGGTCAACCTCGCCGGGTTGCCGGCGATGTCGATACCGGCCGGATTCAGTAACGGCATGCCGGTCGGCCTGCACATGGTCGGAAACTATTTTGAAGAGTCGCGCCTGCTGAATGCCGGGCACTGCTACCAGCAGGTCAGCGACTGGCATACACGCACCCCGCAAGGATTTGAATAATGGCCTGGGAAACAGTAATCGGGCTGGAGATCCACTCCCAGCTGGCAACCAACAGCAAGATCTTTTCCGGTGCCTCGACGACCTACGGTGCCGAGCCGAATACCCAGGCCTGTGCCGTTGACCTCGGCCTGCCCGGTGTGCTGCCGGTCCTCAACGAGGAGGTGGTGCGCATGGCGGCGATGTTCGGGCTGGCCACGCATTCCACGGTGGCGCCGCGCTCGGTGTTTGCTCGCAAGAATTATTTCTACCCGGACCTGCCGAAGGGTTACCAGATCAGCCAGTTCGAATTGCCGATCGTGCACGACGGCTACCTGGATGTCGAACTGGAAGACGGCAGCAGCAAGCGTATTGGCATTACCCGTGCGCACCTGGAAGAGGATGCCGGCAAGTCGCTGCATGAAAATTTCATGGGCAAGACCGGGATCGACCTGAACCGTGCCGGTACGCCGTTGCTGGAGATCGTCTCGGAGCCGGATATCCGTTCCGCGAAAGAGGCGGTGGCCTACATGAAAAAGATTCATTCACTGGTGCGTTACCTGGGCATCAGTGACGGCAACATGCAGGAAGGTTCGTTCCGCTGCGATGCCAACGTCTCGATACGACCGCTGGGCCAGGAAGCGTTCGGTACACGCGCGGAGATCAAGAACATCAACTCGTTCCGTTTTGTCGAGCAGGCCATCAACTACGAGGTCGAGCGGCAGATCATGGTGCTGGAAGGTGGCGGCGAAGTGGTGCAGGAAACGCGCCTGTTCGACGCCGACCGGCATGAAACGCGTTCCATGCGTTCCAAGGAAGAGGCAAACGACTACCGTTATTTTCCCGACCCGGACCTGTTGCCGGTGGAACTGGACGAGGCGTACATTGCCGCGGTCCGGGAATCGTTACCTGAAATGCCCGATGCGAAGAAGGCGCGCTTCGTCAGTGAGCATGGCCTGTCGGAATACGATGCGGGTATCCTCACGGCCACACGCGAGATGGCGGATTATTTCGAGGCGGCCGCGCAGGTGGCTGGCGCTGCAGGCAAGCTGACGGCCAACTGGGTCATCGGTGAGCTATCCGCCGCGCTGAACAGGGATGATTGCGACATCAGCAACAGCCCGGTGAGTGCAGACATGCTGGGCGGCATGTTGCTGCGCATCGAGGACGGCACCATCTCCGGCAAGATCGCCAAGCAGGTGTTCGAGGCGATGTGGCAGGGCGAGGGCAGTGCCGACGAGGTCATCGACAAGCAGGGGCTGAGGCAGATATCCGATGCCGCGGCGATTGAAGGCATTATCAGTGATGTGCTGGATAACAACCCGAAACAGATCGAGCAGTACCGTGGCGGGCAGGTGAAGCTGTTCGGCTTCTTTGTCGGCCAGGTCATGAAGGCGACACAGGGCAAGGCAAACCCGAAGCAGGTGAACGAACTGTTGAGGAAGCTGCTGGATGGCTGATTCGTTGTAGGGCCGGATTCATTCGGCCAGGCGCCGCTGGTCGAATGAACTAGACCCTGCATCAGTTGTTGATTTCAGTTTAATACTTCGACCCAATGAAAATCATCGCCGACGAAAATATCCCCTGCGTCGAACAGGCGTTTGCCTCGCTCGGCGAGGTAATCCTGTTGCCCGGGCGGAGCATGCAGGCCGCCGATGTGGGTGACGCGGATGTATTGCTGGTGCGCTCGGTAACGCGAGTCGATGCAGCGCTGCTGGATAACTCGCCGGTGCGCTTTGTCGGCTCGGCAACCATCGGTTTCGACCATGTCGACCGTGATTACCTGCAGGGGCGGGGGATCGGCTTTTCCACGGCGCCGGGCAGTAACGCGACCTCGGCCGCAGAGTATGTCGTCAGTGTGCTGATGGTGCTTTCCGCACAGCAGGGCTTCGAGCTGGCGGGCAAGACAGTCGGCATCATCGGCTGCGGCAATGTCGGCTCACGGGTTCGCCAGCGACTCACCGCACTGGGCATGCACTGCCTGGTGAACGATCCGCCGCTTCAGGCGCAGGGCGTCCAGGATGACTTTGTCCCGCTCGAGGCGGTATTGCAGGCCGATATCGTGACGCTGCATGTGCCGCTGGAAAAGGCTGGCCGGTATCCGACCTTCCACCTGGTCAATGCGGCACGCCTGAAGCAACTCGGGCCGGGTGCCATCTTTATCAACACCGCGCGCGGTGCCGTTGCCGATAACCAGGCGCTGGATGATGCGCTGGACGGCCGTGATGACCTGACGGTGGTGCTGGATGTCTGGGAGAACGAGCCGGCCATCAGCACCGGCCTGCTGCAAAAGGTCGCACTGGGTACGCCGCATATTGCCGGCTACAGTATCGACGGCAAGCTGCGGGGTACCGGGATGATTTACGACGCGGTGTGCAGGCATTTCGACGTGCCCGCGCAGTGGCGTGCCAGGGACGCGGTAGCCGCCACGCCTGCTTACCGGTTAACAGGTGATCCGCAAGAGGATCTCCTTGCAACGCTGCGTGAGGCGGTGCTGTCCGTTTACGATGTGCGCGAGGATGACGCGCGCCTGCGCGAAACGCTGGCATTGCCCGATACAGAACGCAGTGCGGCCTTTGATGCGCTGCGCAAGAACTACCCGGTCAGGCGCGAGTTCTCCGAGTCGACGATCCGGCTGCAGCATCCCGCCGACGCGGCCGGGGTGTTGCTGGGTAAACTGGGATTCAGGGTCGCCGCCACGGACTAGCGAGAGCCACACACGCTACACGCAGGGTCGCGAGGCAGCGACAGCGTGCGCCATTCATGTTGCAGGCCGTCGAAAACCACCAGCCGTCCCACCAGCGGTTTACCCAGGGACAGGATCACCTTGATGGCCTCGAGTGCCTGCATGGCGCCGATGATGCCGACCAGCGGTGACAGCACGCCGTTTTCCGAGCAGGTTTGATCCTCGTTCTCGCCTTCCTTGTAGAGGCAGTGATAGCAGGGGCTGTCCGCCAGGCGCGTGTCAAACACGGCAAGCTGGCCTTCCATGCGAATCGCTGCACCGGACACCAGCGGCGTGCTGTTGCGGACGCAGGCGCTGTTGACAGCAAAACGCGTGTCGTAGTTGTCGCTGCAATCCAGCACGATGTCGGCAACTGCGACCTGTGCATCGAGCTGTTCGCCCTGCAGTGCCCGCGGCAGGGCAGTCAGGGCGATATCCGGATTGATGGACGCCAGTGTCTCGCTGGCAGAATCAACCTTGTCGCGGCCGATGTCAGCGGTACGGTGCAGTAACTGGCGTTGCAGGTTGCTCAGGTCGACCGTGTCGGGATCGGCAATGGCCAGCTGGCCAATGCCGGCCGCGGCCAGGTACATGGCCGCCGGTGAGCCAAGTCCGCCTGCGCCGATGATGAGCGCCCGGCTGGCAAGCAGTGTCTGCTGCCCGGCGACGTCAATCCGGGGCAGCATGATCTGCCGGCTGTAGCGCAGTAACTGGTCGTCGTTCATGGTCGTGAATGTCAGGGCAATGCCGGAAGTGCAGGCATATGGAGCTTCAGGTGAGCTTCTTTGCCATTGCAGAGTGAGTATTCATGGGCAGGGAAATGCAGACTGTTAATGCTTACAGGTAGCGCCGCAGGTACTTTGGGCGCCGGTCCTGGCATCCGTGGGGCTTGCGCAGGTAACGGGTGATAAATGCATCACGGGTACACTCCGCCTGGTCGTGTTTGCGGCTGGTGCATTCAATGTCTTCCACGTAGTAACACAGTGCGCGCATGGTGCGGCAAACCAGGCTGGTTCGCAGTGTGTAGCCGAACTCGGTGAGCAGGGACTCGAGTATCTGCAGGGTTATTTCGCGTACGTTGTAATTGACAAGCAGGTGGTCAGAGCGCACGACCTGCACGCTAATTACACCAAGTGCATCACGCAACAACTCTGCCGCTGATTCCGCGTAATCGGGATCCTGGCTGGGCTCGGTGAGCCATATAGAACGTTGTCTCAGTTTTTCCGGCACAGTCTCATCGTAACGCCGCGCACGGTGAAAAAACAAGCGTCATCTAGTCCGGCCACTGGCCCGAGATGACGCGTGCCAGCGACGCATTGTCCCGATAATCAAGCACCTGTGAAAAGCCGGTATCTTCCAGTAGTTGGCGTGCCAGTTCACCCTGGTCAAAACCGTGTTCCATGAGCAGCCAGCCGCCGGGTTTCAGGTGGCGGGATGCGCAGGCAGCGATCGCCGTGAGGTCATCCATGCCGGCCGGGCCGGCAGCCAGTGCGCTGCGTGGCTCGAAGCGTACGTCGCCGCGCGTCAGGTGTGGATCTGCCGCGGCGATGTAGGGCGGGTTGCTGACGATCAGGTCAGCTTGCAGACCGGCCAGCGGTTCACACCAGTGGCCATGGCGAAACGCCACCGTGGTGATGCCGAGTCGTTGCGCGTTTTCCTCCGCAACGGCCAGCGCCGCCGGGTCGCGCTCGGTGGCAATGAGCGTACAGCGTGGTCGTTCACTGGCGATGGCGAGTGCGATGGCGCCACTGCCGGTACCCAGGTCAGCGATCAGTTGCGGGGCATCGGCCGGTATCTTTTCCAGGGCCAGTGCAACCAGGCTCTCTGTTTCCGGTCGCGGGATGAGTGTGTCGGTCGTGACCCCCAGCGGCAGTGACCAGAATTCACGTTCACCGGTCAGGTAGGCGACCGGTTCGCCGTTGCAGCGACGTTGTAACAGTTGCCTGAACGTGGCGAGTTGTGCGGCGGTCAGGCGTTTTTCCGGCCAGGCCAGCAGGTGACTGCGCGGTTGCTGTAAGGCGTGTGCCAGCAGCACCTCGGCATCGAGTCGCGGCGATTCGCTGTCGAGCAGGGCCGTTGCCTCCACGAGCAGTTGCTTGATGGTGGGTGAGTCGGGGTCCGGCTCAGGCGCCTGATTCATTGAGTGCGGTGAGCTGATCGGCCTGGTATTCGTGCACCAGTGGTTCGATGGCCAGGTCGAGATTGCCGGACATGAACTCGTCCAGCTTGTAGACGGTCAGGTTGATGCGGTGGTCTGTCATGCGGCCCTGCGGGAAATTATAGGTGCGGATACGCTCGGAGCGGTCGCCGCTGCCGACCAGCGTACGCCGTGCCTCGGTTTCCTCGGCCTTCTGCTGTGCCAGCCGGGTATCCAGCAATTTTGCGGACAACAGCGACATGGCGCGTGCGCGGTTCTTGTGCTGCGAGCGCTCATCCTGACACTCGACCACGATACCGGTGGGCAGGTGCGTCAGGCGAATCGCCGAATCGGTCTTGTTGACATGCTGGCCACCGGCGCCCGAGGCACGAAAGGTGTCGACCTTGAGGTCTGCCGGGTTGATCTCCACCGGGTCGACCTCATCGGCCTCCGGCATGATGGCGACGGTGGCGGCAGAGGTATGAATACGCCCCTGTGATTCCGTCTCGGGTACACGCTGCACGCGGTGTGCACCGGATTCAAACTTCAGCCGGGAGTAGGCGCCCTGTCCGACGATGCGCGCGATGATTTCCTTGTAACCGCCGTGCTCGCCGGGACTCTCGCTGAGCACCTCCACCTGCCACTTGTTGAGTTCAGCGTAACGCGAATACATGCGAAACAGGTCGCCGGCAAAGATGGCCGCCTCGTCGCCGCCGGTACCGGCGCGCACCTCGAGGAAAATGTTGCTGTCATCGTGCGGGTCTTTCGGCAGCAGCAGTTTCTGCAGGTCGTGTTCCAGTGACTCCGAGCGCTGGCGTACATCCGTGAGTTCGTCCTCGGCCATGCTCTTCATGTCCGGGTCCGGGTCCCTGAGCATTTCCTCGGCCGAGGCCAGGTCATCCTGTGTCTGCAGCCAGGCCTTGAAGCTGTCGACCACGGGCGAGAGCTGCGCATACTCCTTGGACAGGTTGCGGTACTTGTCCTGGTCGGCAATGGTGTCGGCGTCGGCCAGCAGCGCACTCACCTCGGTATGGCGCTCCTCGATCGTCTGCAGCTTGTTGATGATGCTCTGTTGCATGATTACTTGTCCTGGCCGCCCTTGAGCCGGAACAGGGTGCGCACGGCCTCGAGCAGTCCGGTCTCGCCCTCGGCAACGGCGCCGCGCAGGTTGACGCTGGGGTTGTGGGTCAGCTTGTTGACGAGATTGTATGTCAGTGTATCGATGACTTCCTCGGGTGATTTGCCGTTCTCCAGCTGGTTGAGCGCCTTGTCGCGCTCTGCCTGTGCAAGCGATTCCGCGTACTCGCGGTAGGCACGCACGGTTGGCACGGCTTCCAGAGAGCGGGTCCATGACATGAAACGATCGACCTGTGCATCGATGATCTCCTCGGCCTGCAATGCGGCCTCCTGGCGGGAGCGCATGTTTTCCTCGATGACCTGCTTGAGGTCATCGACGCTGTACAGGTAAACGTCATCAAACCCGGCCACGCCGGGCTCGATGTCTGCCGGTACGGCAATGTCCACCATCAATACCGGGCGGTGCTTGCGCGAGACCAGTGCTGCCTCGACAATCTCCCGGGTAACGATGGGCGTGCTGCTGCCGGTCGAGGAAATGACGATGTCGGCCTCGGCGAGGTGCGCCGGTATCTCGTCCAGAGCGATGCCGTAGCCGTTGAACCGGGCGGCCAGCTCATGCGCACGTGATACCGTGCGATTGGCCACCACCAGCTTGCCGGTACCCTGGTCGTGCAGGTGACGGGCGGCCAGCTCGATGGTTTCGCCGGCGCCGATCAGCAATGCCGTCTGGTTGCCGAACTCGCCGAATATCTGCTTTGCCAGGGTCACGGCCGCGAAGGCGACAGAGACCGGGCTGGCACCGATGGCCGTGTCGGTACGGACCTGCTTGGCGACCGAGAAGGTATGCTGGAACAGGCGGCTGACCAGTGTGTCGATGCTGCCGGACTCGAGTGCGCTCTGGTAACTGTCCTTCATCTGGCCAAGGATCTGCGGTTCGCCGAGCACCATGGAATCAAGCCCGGCGGCGACGCGCAGCATGTGGCGCACCGCGTCTGATTCCTTATATGTGTAGCAGTGCGGTTCCAGGCTCGTCGGGTTCAGCTGGTGAAAGCGACATAACCAGGTCTCCACTGATGCATCGCTGTCGCTGTCCTGGTTGATGTATATCTCGGTGCGATTGCAGGTGGACAGGATGGCGGCTTCCTGTACGCCATTGAGCGTCAGCAGTTCGTCCAGGGCGCGCGGCAGTGATTCCGGCGGGAATGCCACCTGGCCGCGCACTTCCACGGGAGCGGTGCGGTGATTGATGCCGAGGACGGTCAGATGCATACCAAATTCAAGAAAATCAACAAGTGAACGCAAAATTCTGCATGGCGGGGTCAGTTAATACAAGCCGGGAGCGAATCCTGAATCATACCCTGCAGATATACAACAAAATACTGATTTTACTGTCCATTGACTTACCCGGGCAGAGAAGTGGCTGTTAGAATGTCACCAATGGAAGCGTTTATGAACAGACTCTGGGACTCGCTGTGCGTGTCCGTTTTAAGTGTGCTGGTGGTTCTGCCACTGGCGTCTTGTGCCGTTTCGGGCGACCAGTCGTCAGCCCGGCAGGCCTCCGCCGCGAACCTCGAAAGCGAGCCGCCCCCGGCGGCTGGCGTCGATCAGGCAGAGCCGCTGCCGGAGCAAGCGCCTCCCGAGCAGACGCTGACCAGTGACCTGATGTATGACATCCTGCTGGGCGAGATTGCCGGTCAGCGCGGCGTCATGATGATCTCCGTGCCGCATTACCTGCAGGCCGCCATGGATTCACGGGATCCGCGGGTCGCGGAACGTGCGGTCCAGATTGCTTCCTATGCAAACGCCTATGATGCGGCCGAGCGTGCGGCGCGGCGCTGGGTCGAGCTTGACCCGGACAGTATCGAGGCACGCAAGGCCCTGATTGCGCTGGCACTGCACAACAAGGACCACGACGAGGTCATTAACCAGCTGAACTACCTGCTGGCGATTTCGGATGATCCCGAGGAGGGCTACAGCCTCGCCACCACCATCCTCGCCCGTGAGGAAGACAAGGCCAGGGCGATGGCTACGATGGAGCAGCTGGTCGCGCATAACCCGGACAACCCCTATGCGTGGATGGCGCTGAGTCGCATCGCCGTGACCGCGGACGATACCGACAAGGCCCTGCAGTCGGTCGACAAGGCCCTGCAGACCAGCCCGGACCTGCCATCGGCACTGTTGCTCAAGGCACAGATACTGGTGCGCATGGACCGCAACGATGATGCCCGCAAGCTGCTCGCCGGGGCCGTCAAGAAACATCCCGATAACACCAACCTGCACTTCGCCTACGGCCGCATGTTGCTTGACGGTGAGGATCTCAAGGGTGCACGTGCCCAGTTCGCGAGGGTCGTGGAACTCGAACCGGAAAACCCGGATGGCCTGTACTCGCTGGCGCTGCTGGAGCTGGAGACCGGTCAGTACAAGGCCGGTGAAGGGCACCTCATGCAGCTGCTCGAGATCGATCCGAATATCCAGAATGCCTATTACTACCTGGGTTATTCCAGTCTCAAGCAGGGCGATGACCAGGCCGCACTGCAGTGGTATGGCAAGGTCGAGTCGGGCGACTACTGGAGCCAGGCGCAGCTGCGCATCGCGGAAATCCTCGTCAGGAACGGCAACATCGACACCATGCAGAATCACATGCGCCTGCTGCGCCAGAAAGATCCGACGCAGAGCGTGACCTATTACCTGCTGGAAGGGCAGGTGCTCACGGATGCGGGGCTTAACCGGGAGGCCTACGACCTGTATGTCGAGGCGCTGCAATCCAGCCCCGATAATGCCGATCTGCTATACGCCCATTCACTGGCTGCAGAGAAGCTCGGCAAGCTCGACATTGCAGAGAGAAACATGCGCCAGATCCTCGAGCAGGATCCCGACAATGTCCGCACCCTGAACGCGCTGGGCTACACGCTGGCAGACCGCACCACGCGCTATGAAGAGGCGCTGGGCTACATCAACCGCGCCTATGCACAGGAACCCGATGACCCGGCAATCATCGACAGCCTGGGCTGGGTGCACTTCCGCCTCGGCAACTACGCGCAGGCGCGCCAGCATTTGCAACGCGCCTGGGACATGACGCAGGACGGCGAGATCGGTGCACACCTCGGCGAGGTCATGTGGGTACAGGGGGACCATGACGAGGCCCGTGCCATCTGGGAAGCCTCGCGCAAGACAGCACCTGACAATCCGGTATTGCTGGAAATCATTAATCGCTACAGCCCGTGAAGCGTTTCGTCGGGCCCCTCCTGATCCTGCTGCTGGCCGGCTGTGCTACGACCGCACCGCTCAAGACCAGCCGTTCCCCGGCGGATTTCTCCGACTGGCAACTCAATGGCCGCATCGCCCTGACACACGGCGACGAGGGCTGGCACGCAAGCCTGCTGTGGCAGGAGCAGGCGGACGGTTACCAGCTGAAGGTATCCGGTCCACTGGGGCAGGGTGGTTTCCAGATTGCCGGTGATGAGCACGGTGTCGTACTGGTCGATGCCTCGGGTCAGTCTTCCTATGCGCAGGATGGCGATGCCCTGCTGCTGCAGGTAACCGGCTGGCGACTGCCGGTCGTCGGCTTGCGCTACTGGATACGCGGCCTGCCGGTACCGAATGTCGAGGCCATCGAGGTCTACGATGCTGTCGGTCAGCTGAGTCGGCTGGAGCAATCCGGCTGGGTGATCAACTACCAGAAATACAAGCTCGTCGAGGGTGCGGCCGTGCCGTCGAAGATGCAGCTGGCGCGCAACGACGTGGCCGTGCGCCTGGTGATCTCGGAATGGCAGCTGGGCCCGCCCAAGACCGTGGCGCCATGAACCAGGCCGAGATTCCAGCCAGCGCCAGTGGTCCGTGGCCGGCACCGGCCAAGCTGAACCTGATGTTGCACGTGGTCGGCCAGCGCGCGGATGGCTACCATGAGCTGCAAACGGTATTCCAGTTCCTGACCCTCAGCGACTGGCTGTATTTTGATGTAAACGGCCAGTCCGGCATACAGCTCGCCGGGCAACCGGCCGCTGTGCCCGCCGCTGAAGACCTGTGCGTGCGTGCCGCCATGCTGCTGCGCAAGGCGACGGGCTGCTCGGCCGGTGTGATGATTTACAACGACAAGCGCCTGCCGATCGGGGGTGGCCTGGGGGGCGGCAGCTCCGATGCCGCAACCACGCTGCGGGTGCTGAACCGCCTCTGGGGGCTGGACCTGCCGGCCGCGGAGCTGGCCCGGCTGGGACTGGCGCTGGGTGCCGATGTGCCGGTATTTATACACGGCGAGGCGGCCTGGGCCGAGGGGGTGGGTGAGATCCTGACCCCGGTGACCCCGCCGGAAGCATGGTATTTGCTGCTGGTTCCGCCGGTAAGCGTATCAACTGCCGCAGTTTTTTCCGATCCGGGTTTGACACGGGACACGCCCCGAACGAGAATACCCGACCTTCTTTCGGGTGAACTCAGGAATGACTGCGAGGCCGTGGTGCGGCGCAGCTACCCGGAGGTGGATGCGGCGCTTGACTGGTTGAATTCATATTCTCCCGCACGGCTGACAGGCACCGGTGCCTGCGTGTTTGCAGCATTCGACACGGAGGCGGACGCGCAGCGAGTGGCAGCACAGCGACCGGCGAACCTGGCTGGCTTTGTAACGCGTGGTACCAACCGTTCTCCACTGCTGAGTGCACTGGAGTAAACAGATAAGCGTCCCAGACGGGTTTAGCATTAAATAGAGTATTTGGGACGTCGCCAAGTGGTAAGGCCCGGGGTTTTGATCCCCGTATTCGCAGGTTCGAATCCTGCCGTCCCAGCCATGTTAAAACATCGCGAAGCGATGGCCCCTGCTGCAGGACGCGGCAGGATGAGAACCTCAGGGTTCGACTCGAGCGCGTGGCGCGAGAGAACTTATTGAAGATAACGCGTGATGGACGCTATGCCTGCACCTGAATCAGACAGCTCGATAATCGTGTTCACCGGAAACGCGAACCCGAGGCTCGCACAAGACGTGGTCAGGCATCTGCAGCTGCAGATGGGTGATGCCAGCGTTGGCAGTTTCAGCGATGGTGAAGTGCAGATCGAAATCAACGAGAACGTTCGCGGCAAGGACGTTTTCATCATGCAGCCAACCTGTGCGCCGACCAACGACAACCTGATGGAGCTGCTGGTGCTGATCGATGCCGTGCATCGCTCATCGGCAAGGCGCATAACGGCGGTGGTGCCGTATTTCGGTTACGCGCGACAGGATCGCCGCCCGCGTTCGGTACGCGTACCGATTACTGCCAAGGTGGTCGCGCAGATGATCAGTAATGTGAAGGCGGACCGCGTACTGACGGTAGACCTGCATGCCGACCAGATACAGGGATACTTTGATATCCCGGTGGACAATGTCTACGCGTCACCGATTCTTCTCGGCGATGTGTGGAAGCAGAAGTACCCGGATATCGTGGTGGTGTCACCCGATGTTGGCGGTGTGGTCAGGGCGCGCGCCCTGGCGAAGCGCCTGGACGATGCCGACCTAGCGATTATTGATAAACGACGTCCGCGTCCGAATGAGGCGCGCGTGATGAATATTATTGGTGAGGTTGAGGGTCGTACCTGCGTCCTGGTTGATGACCTGGTGGATACCGCGGGCACCCTGTGTCTGGCGGCCATGGCGCTGAAAGAGCAGGGCGCCGCCCGGGTCGTGGCCTACTGTACGCACCCGGTGCTGTCCGGTTCGGCCGTGGACAACATCAGTGCCTCGGAGCTGGATGAACTGGTGGTGACCGACACCATCCCGCTGCAGGAAAACGCGCAGGCGTGTGAAAAGATCAGGCAGCTGAGTATCGCCGCCATGCTCGCCGAGACCATGCGGCGTATCAGCATGGAAGAGTCGGTCAGCTCACTGTATATGGATTAAAGATAAACTGATTCTTTCGTCATTCCGGGCGCAGCGCAGCTGGGAACCGGAATCCAGAAAGATCCGGAACAGCGGCGCTGGATTCCCGCTTGCGCGGGAATGACAAGCAACGGTTGCAACAGGATTTTTTGCTTTACGCGATGTGGTCGTTTTGCGCCATGTCGCACACAGGCCTTCCCTGGTCGCGGGGAAGGCGTAAACCGCACCGCGAGGTGCATTTAAGACTGGAGAAGTAACATGGCTATTAGTTTTGAACTGAATGCGGAGTCACGCACTGATACAGGTAAGGGTGCGAGCCGCCGCCTGCGTCATGCGGGCAAGGTACCTGCCATCATGTATGGCGGAAACAAGGATCCGGAAGCACTGACGCTGTCACACAATGAAGTACTGCGTAACCTCGAGAACGAGGCGTTTTACTCGCACATCCTGACAGTCAAGAGTGGTGGCGGCGAGACGCAGGCCATCCTGCGTGATCTGCAACGCCACCCGAGCAAGCCACGAATCCTGCACATGGATCTGCAGCGTGTCAGTGCAACCGAGAAACTCAAGACACATCTGCCGGTGCACATACTGGGTGAAGAGACTGCCCCGGGTGTGAAGGCCGGCGGCCTGGTTTCACATGACCTGACGGAAGTTGCGATCGAGTGTCTGCCGAAGGATCTGCCAGAATACATCGAGGTCGACATTTCCACGCTTGAGATCGGAGATTCCGTTCACCTGTCCGCACTGAACGTGCCTGAAGGTGTGACCCTGACCGAGCTGGCTCGCGGCGAAGACCACGACAGTTCGGTGGTCTCCATCCACGTGAAACGCGTCGTTGAAGAGATCGAGGAAGAAGCGCCGGCAGCCGAGGGTGGCGAGGCCGGAGAAGAGGCCAAGGGCGAAGGCGAAGGCGAAGGCGAAAGCTAGCCGGAGCCGGGCATTGGCCGCTATTCAGCTCGTTGCCGGGCTGGGCAATCCTGGAGCAAAGTACGAACAGACCCGGCATAACGCCGGGTTCTGGTTTGTGGATGAAGTTGCACGTCAGTGTAATGCCGGCTTCAAGCCCGAGAGCAGGTATAAAAGCGAGGTTGCCCGTTGCAGCATCGCCGGTCACGACTGTCGCCTGCAGAAGCCGATGGACTTCATGAACCGCAGCGGTCTGCCGGTGGCGTCACTGGCGAAGTTTTACCAGATACCACGCAGCGCCATCCTGGTCGTGCATGATGACCTGGATCTGCCGGTGGGTACGGTGAAGCTGAAGAGGGGCGGCGGTCACGGCGGGCACAATGGCCTGCGTGACCTGATACCGCATCTCGGCGGAAACGATTTCATGCGGCTGCGTATCGGTATTGGCCATCCCGGCCACCGTGATGAGGTGGTGGGTTATGTGCTGAAGAATGCCTCGCGTGATGATCGCGTGCTGATCGACCAGGCCATTGATGATGCCATCAAGGCCCTGCCGGAGATCCTTGCCGGGCAGACTGAAAAGGCAATGCAGGCCCTGCACACGGCTAAATAAGCAACATCTCGTTACCCTGGACACGGAAAAATCATGAGTGTGAAATGTGGCATCGTTGGACTGCCGAACGTCGGCAAGTCCACCCTCTTTAATGCCCTCACCGAGGCCGGCATACAGGCGGAGAACTATCCGTTCTGCACCATTGATCCCAACGTCGGCATTGTGTCGATACCGGATCCGCGGCTCGACAAGCTGTCTGAAATCGTTCAGCCGCAGAAGACCATCAACACCACCATGGAGTTTGTCGACATTGCCGGCCTGGTTGCCGGTGCGTCGAAGGGCGAGGGGCTGGGTAACAAGTTTCTCGCCAACATTCGCGAGACCGATGCCATCTGCATGGTGGTGCGGTGTTTCGACGATGACAACGTGGTGCATGTGTCCGGTAGTGTCGACCCGTTAAGGGATATCGATGTCATCAATACCGAGCTTGCGCTTGCCGACCTGGAGACCGTCGAGAAGGGCCTTACGCGTGTAGGCAAGATTGCCAAGGGCGGAGACAAGGAAGCGAAGGCAAAACTCGCCATCATGGAAGGCGTGCGCGATCATCTTGATGCCGGCAGGCTGATCAGCAGCATGTCGCTGGACGAGGAGCAGCAGGCGTTACTTTACGACCTGCACTTTCTGACCTCCAAGCCGGTGATGTATGTTGCCAATGTCAGCGAGGACGGCTTTGCAAACAATCCCTACCTCGATGCCGTGCGCAAACGTGCCGAGGAGGAGGGCGCAGAGACCGTCGCCGTGTGTGCCGCGATCGAGGCGGAGCTGGTCGAACTGGATGCCGCCGAGCGCAAGGAATATCTCGATGAGCTGGGTTTCGACGAACCGGGCCTGAATCGCGTCATCCGTGCCGGCTACAAGCTGCTCCGGCTGCAGACCTACTTCACCGCCGGTGTAAAGGAGGTGCGCGCATGGACCACCCACGTCGGTGCCACCGCCCCGCAGGCCGCCGGCGAGATCCACACCGATTTCGAGAAGGGTTTTATTCGTGCCGAGGTGGTCAGTTATGACGATTTCGTCGCCTGTAACGGCGAGCATGGCGCGAAAGAGGCCGGAAAACTGCGCCTGGAGGGCAAGGAGTACATCGTGCAGGACGGCGACGTCATGCATTTCCGCTTCAACGTCTAGGGCCCGTAGGCGGCTGATATCGTAAAGGAACTTGTCCGCAGCACGCCTTTTCAGGTACCCTATCGCACCCTTGGCTACGTAGCTCAGCTGGTTAGAGCACAGCATTCATAATGCTGGGGTCGGTGGTTCAAGTCCACCCGTAGCTACCATATTTTCAAAGGGTTATAGGCGTTTTAACCCTTGTTGAATACCTGGAAACTGCTGTGGCCAGGTCATGGCGGCGATAGATTTCATACTAATAATACGGCGACCCTCTACAAAATGAAGGTCGCCGTTTTTTTGCCATGTAAACACCCGGTATCAACAACCGGTCTGCCCTTTGTTCCCCGATTGCGAACACCGCCCTGTATTCG
>CAJQNP010000005.1 GCA_905479705.1 uncultured Gammaproteobacteria bacterium | reverse complement strand
GCGCGACTGCACACCGGGGCTTCTGATTGGGTAGGAGCGCCTTGCAGGCGCGAATTCACGGCTGACATCAAAGACAGACTGACAATCCCGTGGCCCGGTTCGGCGCAGGCGCCATTCGCGGCTACAAGCAGCTCCTACAGGTTGATTTATCACAGGGGGGGAAATCGTTGCGGATTGCGATCCGCCAGGTTGATTCATCACAGGGGGAAATCGTCGCGGATTGCGATCCGCTCCTACCAATGTTATTCCACCCACGGCGCCTTGATCGAACCGCAGGAGCGCATCGCAGGCGCGACTGCACACCGGGGCTTCTGATTGGGTAGGAGCGCCTTGCAGGCGCGAATTTACACGGCGGGTAACAGGCTACTGCCGGACAGCCATTCATCCACGGCGCGTGCACACTGCCGCCCTTCGCGGATGGCCCACACCACCAGCGACTGGCCACGGCGTGCGTCACCACAGGCAAACACGGCGTCGACCGTGGTCATGTAACTCTCCCCTGTTGCCTGTATATTCCCGCGTTCATCCAGTGCAGGCTGCAGGTCCTGCAGCAAGCCACTGTGTACGGGATGCGCATAGCCCATGGCGAGCAACACCAGCTGTGCAGGCAGCATGCGCTGCTCGCCCGGGATGGCAACCTTCTTCCACGTTCCATCGCCTGTTTTTTCCCAGCGCAGCTTCTGTAACTGCAGCCCCGTGACACGTCCGCCATGACCGGTGAACGCGACGGTGTCATGGCCCCAGATATGTCTGCAGCCCTCGTCATCATGATCGTTTGCTGCACACCCCGGCACCGGCTCCGGCCAGTAACACAGCTTGTCGGCATGCGCCGGCGGGCACTCGTGATACTGCAACTGGGTCACCTGGCGCGCACCCTGGCGAATCGCCGTCCCGACACAGTCAGCACCGGTATCACCACCGCCTATGACCACCACCTGCCTGTCGCGCGCATCGATAATCCTGTCTGCACGGGCAGGGAATCCGGCAATCCGCCGATTCTGTTGCACCAGGAAATCCATCGCATAGTGAATGCCGTCATTGTCGCGACCGGGCACATCGAGCGAACGCGGCTGCTCCGATCCGCAGGCCAGCACCACGGCATGACTGTTTCGATGCAACTCTGCAAACCCCGGATCCACGCCAACGTGTACCCCGGTGCGAAAGCGCACACCCTCGGCAGCCAACTGCGCGATGCGGCGATCCACCAGGTACTTTTCAAGGCGAAAGTCCGGTATCCCGTAGCGCAGCAGCCCCCCGATACGGTCCGCCTTTTCATAGACCGTGACGCGGTAGCCCACGCGCACCAGCTGCTGTGCGCAGGCCAGCCCGGCAGGTCCCGATCCCACGACGGCGACCCGCTTGAATTTCCTTGCGCGTGACGGCTGCGGCTTGATCCAGCCGGCACGCCAGGCATGTTCGGCAATGGCCAGCTCGATGGAACGGATGGTGACCGGCCGGCTGCCGATGCTCAGGGTACAGGCATCCTCACACGGCGCACTGCACACCCGTCCGGTAAATTCGGGAAAGTTGTTGGTCTGCTCGAGTTGCTCATAGGCAACACGCCAGTCCTGCTCATTGACCAGCGCATTCCAGTCCGGGATCAGGTTGTGTACCGGGCAGTAACGGTGGCAGTGTGGCGTACCGCAGTCCATGCAGCGCCGTGCCTGTACCTCCGCCTGGGCATTTGGCATGAGCTGCTCGTACTCATGCCAGTGGCGCACCCGTGCGCCGGCCATCTCCTTGCTGGCATCAGCACGCGGGTAATGCAGAAATCCGACCGGGTCCTCCATCGCGTTCATCGCTCAGTCATACACTATATTAAAGTGTAGACCAGCAGGCGCAGGGCGACGCACTCATAAGCCCTGTTTATCACGACCTGCGGCTGCGGTCACCGTAGGGCCGAATTCATTCGGCCGACAGACTCTGGCAAGCGTACATGGCCGAATGAATTCGGCCCTACGAATTTGCTGATGAAAGCAGGCGTACCTCGTTATCGGTTGATGCAATCAGTCGGTCCTTGTCGTAACGCGGCAGCCTCTTGATGGCCGCCTCGCGTTTACTTGCCGTGCTGCGCGAGTGACCGCTCTCCAGAAACACCACGCGCCGCGGCTTGCGGCCACGAAAATACTTCGCCCCCCGGACGGTGCCATGCTGTGCCAGGCGGCGCTCGACGTCCGTGGTTATCCCGGTGTACAGGGAATTATCCGTACAAAGAATGATGTAAACCTGCCATTTCATGCCGATTGCAGCCCCTGTTGAGGAGTTTTCACCTGCCACGCAGACATCACGTCATGACAGTGTGCTAGTATTCGGCGCCACAATATCACCGGCCGGTTCACACCGCACCCGAAATCACAGGAGCCAATAATGAATATCAGCGACAAGCACGTTGTCACCATCAACTACACATTAAAGGATAATGACGACAACCTGCTCGACAAATCCGAGGATGGCAGCTTCTGTTATCTGCACGGCGCCAGCAACATCATTCCCGGCCTGGAGAATGCACTCACAGGGAAAACGGCCGGCGAAGCCGTGTCGGTATCCGTCTCACCCGAGGAAGGTTACGGTTTGCGCGACGACGCGAAGATGCAGGATGTACCGCGCGAGGCCTTCCCGGCAGACACACCCATTGAAGCCGGCATGCAGTTCCATGCAGAGGGTCCGGACGGCCAGGCTGTCATGGTCACAATCGCAGCCGTCGCCGATGAGACCGTCACGGTCGATGGCAACCACCCGCTGGCCGGCGTCACCCTGAACTTCAATGTAACCATCGCTGACGTGCGCGAGGCCTCTGCCGAAGAACTCGAACACGGTCACGTGCACGGCCCGGACGGACACGATCACGGCTAGGAATACGCGGGCACCACTGTGAAGGCAAGCGACCTCAAAAAAGGCCAGGTACTGGATATCGATGGCCGCAACATCCTCGTCCGTGAACTGGAGGTACAAAGCCCCTCCTCGCGCAGCGGCAGCACGCTCTACAAGGTGCGCGGCATCGATATCGTCGCCAAGCAAAAGTACGAGAATCGCTTCAAGGGCGACGAGAACATCCAGACGGTCGACTTCGGCCGGCGCGCGGTGCAGTACCTCTACCAGGACGCCGACGGTTGCACCTTCATGGACAAGGAAACCTTTGAGCAATACACCCTCGGCAGCGACGTGCTCGAGGAGGAACTGCGCTACCTGACAGAAGACCTGGACGGCATCGTGGCGATGATCGCCGACGGTGTCATCCTCGGTATCGTGCTGCCGGCAACCGTGGTACTGGAGATCACCGAGACCGCACCCGGCATGAAGGCCGCCTCCGCGTCATCGCGCACCAAGCCGGCAACACTCAGCACCGGGCTGGTTGTACAGGTGCCGGAATACCTTACCAGCGGCGAAGTCATCAAGGTCAACAGCACCAGCGGCGAATATATCTCGCGCGCCTGATGCGCAGCCTGCACCATCACCAGGCGACCAGACAATGACCACACTCATTACCCTGTTGATCGGCATGTTCATCGGCTGGAATCTGCCGCAGCCCGACTGGGCACGCAGCCTGCAGAGCAAGGTTGTGGAACTGCTGCGCGGCCTTGACAAGAAATAGACATTGCGTGGTCGAATAAATTCGACCTGGCACCTGCCAGAGGGCTCCCCGGATTCCACTGCGCTACATCCGGGCTACTGGTTGTAGGGTCGAATTTATTCGACCATTTGCGGGGCTTTGCCATGCCGGGATGTGGCCGAACGAATTCGGCCCTACAGTGCACCCAGCTACATCCGGGCTACTGGTTGCAGGGTCGAATTTATTCGACCATTTGCCGGGCTTTGCCATGCCGGGATGTGGCCGAATGAATTCGGCCCTACAGTGCTTCCAGCCTACCGGTTGCCTGCCCTGCACGACTGGGCCATCATAGGCCCCATGAGATATCCCGCCGTCCTGTTATTGCTCTCGCTGCTCACCCCCGCACTGAACGCCGAACCCGGCCCCGATGCACGCGACATCATCCGCGATGCCATCAACCACTACCGGGGGCTCACCTCGTATTCCGAGATGACCATGACCATTCACCGCCCGGACTGGGAACGCAGCATGTCCATGAACGGCTGGTCCTCGGGCGGCAAGAAGACGCTGGTACGAGTCACGGCACCAGCCCGGGACGCCGGCAATGCCACCCTGGTGCTCGATGACAACAAGGTGTGGAGCTTTACGCCCAAGATCAACCGCGTCATCCGCATACCGTCCAGCATGATGAGCCAGAGCTGGATGGGTTCGGATTTCTCCAACAAGGATATCTCCCGGACAGACGAGATCGTCGACAAGTATGAGCATACGCTGCTGCGCAGCGAAGAATCGGCCGGACACACGGTGTATGTAATCGAGTCGGTACCGCACGAGGAAGCCGCCATCGTCTGGGGCAAGGAGATCAGCCATATCCGCGATGACTTTATTGAGCTGGAACACCACTTCCTTGACCAGGACCTGGAGACCGTCAAGATCCTCAAGACCCTTGATATCCAGGAGATGGGCGGACGCATGTTCGCCGTGCACCAGCGCATGAACATGCTGGAGAAGGATGGCGAGTGGACCGAGATCAGCGTCCAGGAACTCGACTTTGAACGCGAGATACCCGGGTACCTGTTCACCCTCTCCAACCTGCGCAACCCAAGGGACTGAGACCCCGGATACATCAGGGCGCTCACGGACAGCATGCACTGACAGGAGCCGCGGACCCTTGACCAACACCACCACCCTGCTCGCCTGGCGCAACATCTGGAGACACCCGCGCCGCACCCTGCTGACCATCGCGGCCATGGTGTTCGCCGATGTGTTGCTGATCTTCATGCTCGGACTGCAACTCGGCCAGTATCGCATGATGATCGATAACTCCCTGGCCATCTTTACCGGCCAGATGCAGGTCCAGGCAGACGGTTACAATGACGAACCCTACATGTATCGCACAATACCCGCGGCCGATGCCCTCGCAGAGGATATTCGTGCCCGCACACAACTCGAGGCGGTCGCAACGCGCGGCTACGGCTTCGCCCTGGTGTCATCCGAGACACGCACGCTGGGCGCACAAATCAGCGGTGTCGACCCGCAGTTTGAACCGCGCGTATCGACCCTGCCCGGACTCATCAAGCAGGGCCGCTACCTGGACGGCAAGGCAGACAACGAGATCGTCATCGGCAGCACCCTGGCACGCAACCTCAGGATTGAACCCGGCGACGAACTGACCATCCTCGGCAGCGGGCGTGACGGCTCCATGGCTGCCACCGTGACCCCGGTCGTGGGAATCTATGAATCCGGCAATCGCGACATGGACCGGATGATGCTGAGCATGCCGCTGGATACCTTTCGCGATGTCTTCAGCATGGGTGACACGGCACACAGCATTGTCATCGGCGGCGAACGGGAGCGTGCAGACAGGATTGCCACCGGGGCACAGGCCGCACTCGCGGACAAGGATTCCCTGGTTCTGCTCGACTGGGAAACACTCATGCCGGGGCTGAAACAGGCGATCCAGGCCGATTTCACCAGCGCCTGGTTCATGTACGCCGTGCTGATCATACTGGTCGCCTTCGGCATGCTGAACACCATGCTGATGTCCGTGCTGGAACGGACCCATGAGTTCGGCATCCTGCTGGCACTCGGTGTCGGCCATGGCAAGCTGGGGCGCATGATCGTGACCGAGTCCGCTGTGCTGGCAACGACCGGCATGCTGATTGGCATACTCATCGGTGCCGTGGTGGTCGGCTACTACCTCGTCAACGGTTTCACCTATCCCGGCATGGAGGCCATGGGCGAGCGCTTCAATATTCCGTCCGTGTTGCGCCCTGAAGTATCGCTGCGCAGCCTGTTGCCGGGACCGCTGGCCGTGTTTCTCGCCACCATGCTGGCGTCGCTCTACCCGATCCTGCACATGCGCAAGCTGCGCCCGACCGAGGCACTGCAGGCCGTCTGATATGAAAACACCGACCTTCATGCTGATCACCATTGCCTGGCGCAACCTGTGGCGCAACCACCGGCGCAGCCTGATCATGCTGACCGCGATCGCGATTGGCCTGTGGGGCATGATCTGGATGACCGCGCTGATGCGCGGCATGGTTGACCAGATGATCGACTCCGCCATCAATACCCTGTCAGGCCATGTCCAGATTCACGCCGAGGGTTTCCTCGATGACCCGTCCATCGAGCGCACCCTACCGCCGGTGCGTGACAACCCGGCATTGCAATCGCTGCTCGATTCAGCGCGCGTCACCCACTGGTCAGAGCGCATTCGGGTACCGGCCGTGATACGCAGCGAGCGCGATGTGCTCGGCGTCACGCTGGTTGGCATCGACCCGCAACAGGAAAGCGGCCTGTCATTCATTGCCGACAGCGTCACCGAGGGTGAATACCTGGCAGGCGTGGATGACCGCCACGTGCTCGTCGGGCGCAAACTGCTCGAGCGCCTGGAAACAAAATCGGGGCGGCGCATCGTGTTGATGAGCCAGGACCCGGACAACAACATTGCCGAGCGCGGCTTCCGCATTGGCGGTGTCTTCGACACGGACCTGCAGGTGACAGAGACCAGCTATGTCTTTGCCGGCATCGAGACCGTGCGCGCCATGCTGAAGATGGGTGATGGTGTCTCGGAAATATCACTGCTGGGACCCGACTACCGCAATCTCGACGCACTGGCCGCCGACGTGCGCGCGGCGGCTGGTAAGGCCGACACGAAAACCTGGCTGGAACTCGATCCCTACATGGCCACCATGCTGGGTGTCATGGACGGCGTCATCCTCATCTGGTTCAGCATCATCTTTGTCGCGCTGTCATTCGGCCTGGTCAACACCCTGTTGATGGCCGTGTTCGAACGCACCCGCGAGATCGGCCTGCTGCAGGCGCTGGGTATGCCGCCGGCCAATATCCTGATCATGGTACTGGTCGAGTCGCTCATCATGCTGCTGATCGGCCTGCTCGCGGGCAACCTGCTCAGCTGGCTGACCATCCTGCCCATCCAGGATGGCATCGACATCTCCGGCGTTGCCGCCGGCCTCGAGTGGGCGGGCATGAGCAGCACCCTGCTACCGGCCGTCAAGTCGTCCGATGTGCTGCTGGCCAACGCCATCGTGCTGGTGCTCGGCATAGCGGCCAGCCTGTTCCCCGCCTGGCGAGCCTCGCGCAAGGTACCTGTCGAAGCAATCACAAGGATCTGGCAATAATGAATAACCCAGCAGTCATCTGTCACAAGGTCGACAAGACATTCCAGCAGGGTGAACTCGCCGTGCACGCCCTGTCCGGCGTCGACCTGGAAATCGCCAGCGGCGGTTTTGTCTGCCTGTCCGGACCCTCGGGCTCCGGCAAGACAACCCTGCTCAACATGATCGGCGGACTCGACCGGCCCAGTGGTGGTGAAATCACGGTTGCCGATCTGCGCATCGACCGGATGCGCATGTCCGAACTGGCCGAGTTGCGGCTGCACCATATCGGCTTCGTCTTCCAGGCCTACAACCTGATTCCGGTCCTGAATGCGCGCGAGAACGTCGAGTTTGTCATGCAGCTGCAGGGTGTTGCCGCCGCTAAACGCCACGCGCTGGCGATGGACATTCTCGAGGAAGTCGGTCTCAAGGGCATGGAAGAACGCCGCCCGGGCGAGTTATCCGGCGGCCAGCAACAGCGGGTAGCCGTGGCACGCGCCATTGTCAGCAAACCGGCCCTGATCCTCGCCGACGAACCCACCGCCAACCTCGATTCCGCCACGGCGGAAAAACTCATGCAGCAAATGCGTGACCTGAACACACACATCGGCACCACCTTCGTGATCTCAACGCATGACAAGCTGGTGATGAGTTACGCAAAACGCTTGATCAAATTGCACGACGGCAAGATCGTTGACGATATCGCACAGCAATAGCCGCTCAGCATGCTGAACGTCTGTGCCATGCAACAGTCCGCAAGGCGCTGCCTGCTGGCTGCCTGCACTGCCCTGCTGCTGTACCCGATATCCTCGCAGGCCACGGACCTCGACTACGGCGGTCACCTGAAATACTTCTTCAGCTTCTCGGACTTCCCGGACAACTCCGTGCTTGCCGGCGATGACAACCCCTACAGCGAACACCTCGGCAACCTGCGCCTGAAGCTGGGCGGCCGCGGAGCGAACTGGTCAGGCGACATTCACTATGTCATGGATGCGCTCTACAGCAAGGACCTGACCAGCTGTGCGATTCGCGGCTCGCTGGCAGGCGGCGGTTGCGAAGGCCTGGGTAGCGATGCCACCCAGCTGTTTGACCTGTCCACATCATCAGAGATCGGCGACGATGTGTTGCTCATTCAGCGCCTTGACCGGCTCTGGCTCGGCTAC
>CAJQNP010000004.1 GCA_905479705.1 uncultured Gammaproteobacteria bacterium | reverse complement strand
CCCTGCTCACCGTCGATGCCAGTGGCGCTGCTTTTTTCACCGGGCGCCCCGACGGCCAGGGTGTTGTCGAAGAGGGCGACACTGCTGCCGAAGCGATCGTCGTTGTTACCGGTGTTGGAGGCCTTGACGTAGGCCTGCTGGGCCCACTGTGAATTACTGCGGGTAAAGACGTACACGGCGCCGGCCTCGCTCAGGCCGTTATTGCCCTGGTTGCCATCAACGCCGGTAGCGCTGCTTTTTTCACCGGGTGCCCCGACGGCAAGCGTGCCGTCGAAGAGGGCGATACTGCTGCCGAAGCGGTCGTCGTTGCTGGTGTTCGAGGCCTTGATGTAGGCCTGCTGGCTCCACTGTGACTTGTTGCGGGTAAAGACGTACACGGCCCCGGCCTCGCTCAGGCCGTTGTTGCCCTGGTTGCCGTCGATGCCGGTAGCGCTGCTTTGTTCACCGGGCGCCCCGACGGCCAGGGTGTTTCCGGAGAGGGCGACACTGAATCCGAAACGATCGGACTGGTCGGTATTGGAGGCCTTGATGTAGGCCTGTTGTGCGAAGTCGTTCGCAGACTCGCGGCTGACGGTAACGCTGTAGGTCCGGGTCGTTGAGCCATTGCTGGCAGTCACGATGACCGTGATGAGGGTATTCCCGACATCCAGTGGAATCGATTTGCTGGCAGTGCCCGATGCCACGGCAGCACCGTTGACGGTAACAGTGGCATCGGCATCAGCCGTCGTCGGTGTCACAGTCGTCGAGGCCGTGAGAAAATTTACTGTTGCCGTGTAGTCGAGCTGACTGGACTGGAATGCCTGGTCCAGGTCGCCGGCCGACAGGGTGAGGTCCGACAGGTTTGCATTTTTTCCGGCACCACTACTGCTGCCACCGCCACCGCCACAACCGCTAGCGAGTGCTGTAATGGCGAGCAGCAGTCCTGCGAGGTATCGTCTCCATTGATACTGTCGATTCATAATTGCCCCTTTGATTATTCAGACCCGGTTATCATCCAGTTAGACGTCCTGTATCACATGCCTCTGGCCCATGATTGACTCTGTTAAAGTAATACTTTCACAGCTAATCAATTTGCGCCAGTTTATTGCTGGACGCATCAGGCATGACCACCCGGTGAGGGCTTTCCAGACATGCCGATGTCGGCTTCAAAAAATAATGCTAGTGGATTTACCGCGGTCAATCCTTGACAGGCGTCATATTACGAGGCCCGGCCTCGCGTGCCTGGCCGTGTTATCTCGCCGGTGGTGGTCGTGGTTTACTGCTGTTTGCTTATCCACGCAACAGTAGTATCATGGCGCGCTTCAAATTCCCTTTATTAATAGTGGTTTACACATGTCTGACCTGACAGCTATCCGTAACCGGATAAAAGACCTCGACGGGCGCTCGGCCGCCCTCAGGGGGTACCTTTGACCTCGATAGCAAGAACGAACGGCTGACGGAGGTCGTCCGCGAGCTGGAAGAACCGGAAGTCTGGAACAACCCGGAGCGTGCCCAGGAGCTGGGTCGTGAACGGGCCCGCCTCGAAGAGGTTGTGCTGACCCTGAATAAAATGACGCGCTCGCTGACAGATGCCAGCGAGTTGCTCGAGTTTGCCGCCGAGGAAAATGACCGGGAAACGCTGGACGCGGTCGAGGAAGACCTGCTGGCGCTGGATGCAGACATTGCGAAACTGGAATTTCGCCGCATGTTTTCCGGTGAGATGGATCAATCCAGTGCCTTTCTGGATATTCAGTCAGGCTCCGGCGGTACCGAGGCACAGGACTGGGCAGAAATGCTGTTGCGCATGTACCTGCGCTGGGCGGAACGTCACGGCTTCAAGTCCGAGTTGATCGAGGTGTCTCCCGGTGAGGTCGCCGGCGTCAAGAGTGCCACCATCAAGGTGGATGGCGACTACGCCTTTGGCTGGCTGCGTACCGAGATCGGTGTACACCGGCTGGTGCGCAAGTCGCCGTTTGATTCCGGCAACCGGCGTCACACCTCGTTTGCCGCGGTATTCGTGTCGCCGGAAATCGACGACGATATCGATATCGATATCAATCCCGCGGACCTGCGCATTGACGTGTACCGCGCCAGCGGTGCCGGTGGTCAGCACGTTAACCGCACGGAATCGGCCGTGCGAATCACACATGAACCCAGTGGCGTGGTGGTGCAGTGCCAGAACGACCGTTCACAGCACAAGAACAAGGCCACGGCGATGAAGCAGCTCAAGTCAAAACTCTATGAGCTGGAGATCCAGAAACGCAATGTCGACCAGCAGGCGCTGGAAGAAACCAAGTCGGATATCGGCTGGGGCAGCCAGATACGCTCCTACGTGCTCGACCAGTCGCGTATCAAGGACCTGCGTACCGGCGTTGAGGTCGGTAATACCCAGGGTGTGCTCGACGGCGACCTGGACCAGTTTATCGAGGCGAGTTTGAAAAGCGGGCTTTAGGGAAATAGTCCCGGCAATGTATGGCTGCAGGGGCATCTATGGGAGTAGGAGCGGCTTGGAGCCGCGATTCGCGCCTGCAAGGCGCTCCTACATGCAGATTTACATATACAAGCGATTTTGAATGACATTATGACAGACCAGGACGAAAACTCTCTCATCGCGCAGCGGCGTGCCAAGCTGGATGCACTGCGCTCGACCGGCAATGCCTTTCCCAATGACTTTCGCCGCAACTCGGTTGCCGGTGAATTGCATGCCGAGTATGACGCCAAGGAAAATGACGTCCTGGAGGCGGACCCGGTACGCGTGAGTGTCGCCGGTCGCCTGATGGCCAAGCGTGTAATGGGCAAGGCCAGCTTTGTTCAGTTGCAGGATATGTCCGGGCGCATTCAGCTGTTCCTGCAACGCGATTCCCTGCCGGAAGGGGTGTACCAGTCGTTCAAGGGCTGGGATATGGGCGATATTATTGGCGCCGAGGGTGAGTTGTTCAAGACAAAGACAGGCGAGCTGTCCGTGCGCGCCGATTCGATTCGCATGTTGACCAAGTCGCTGCGCCCGCTGCCGGAGAAGTTCCACGGTCTGGCTGATCAGGAGATGCGCTACCGGCAACGCTATGTCGACCTGATCATGAACGATGTGTCACGCGAGACGTTTCGCATGCGCAGTCGCATTGTGCAGTATTTTCGTGACTACCTGAACCGGCTGGACTTCCTCGAGGTCGAGACACCGATGATGCAGGCCATCCCCGGTGGTGCGACAGCGCGGCCGTTTTCGACCTTCCATAACGCGCTTGATATGGACCTGTTCCTGCGTATTGCCCCGGAGTTGTACCTGAAGCGGCTGGTTGTCGGTGGCTATGAGAAGGTCTACGAGATCAACCGCAATTTCCGTAACGAGGGTCTGTCGACACGCCACAATCCGGAATTCACCATGCTCGAGTTCTACCAGGCCTACGCGGATTATCATGACCTGATGGACCTGACCGAGGACCTGTTGCGTGGCATGGCGCAGCAGCTGCACGGCACGACAACCATCGAGTACCAGGGTAACCGCTACGATTTCGGCAAGCCGTTCCAGCGCATCACGGTGCGCGATTCCATCCTGCAGTTCAACCCGGACCTGGGCGCGGCGGATATCGACGACCTGGACAGCGCCAGGGCCGTGGCAGAGACCCTCAAGATACCAATCAAGGACAGTTACGGTCTTGGCAAGGTGCAGATCGAGATCTTCGAAAAGACCGTCGAGAGTCGGCTCGATGACCCGACCTTTATTACCGCCTATCCGACCGAGGTGTCACCGCTGGCACGACGCAACGACGACGATCCGTTTGTGACCGACCGGTTCGAGTTCTTCGTTGGCGGGCGCGAGATTGCCAACGGTTTTTCGGAGTTGAATGACGCCGAGGACCAGGCCGAGCGTTTCCGCCAGCAGGTCGCCGACAAGGATGCCGGTGATCTCGAGGCGATGCACTACGACGCGGACTATATCCGTGCCCTGGAGCACGGCATGCCACCGACGGCCGGTGAGGGCATCGGCATCGACCGCCTGGTGATGTTGTTTACCGACTCGGCGTCGATTCGTGACGTGCTGTTGTTCCCGCATATGCGACCGGAGGCATAACAGCGCTGTTGCCGGTGTTTTGCGGGGGTAGCAGCGCCTTGCAGGCGCGAACAAGACAACGCGTCACAGCGACACTGGTTGCTGGCACGATCCGTTCCCGCGGCACGCACTGATCCAGTTTACCGTAAGCTTTCCCGGATCGTGGATGATTGCAAGCTGATTCGCGGCTACAAGCCGCTCCTACAGGTTTGATTAACTACAGGTGTGTCAATTGGAGTAGGAGCGCCTTGCAGGCGCGAATCGCGGCTACAGCCGTGGTATTACGAGGTGTTCCCTAGCCGCGGCTCTGGCCGGATTGCTGCGTCACGTCGACGTACAGCTTGAGGTTCTGGCCCGGTTGCAGGTGTCTTTCCCTGGCCAGGTTGTTCCAGCGCACCAGGTCATTGATGCTGACATTAAATTTCTTCGATATGCGGTACAGGGAATCACCGTTGCGAACAGTGTAGACAACCGTACGCACGCGACTTGAAGATGACGAACCGGTTCCACCCTTGTAGATAACGAGTTTCTGTCCCGGCCTGATCGGCCTGTCAGCGTCGAGCTTGTTCCAGCCGCTGACCTGTTTCACCGTCACGTTGTGCTTGCGCGCAATCGTCCAGAGGCTGTCGCCGGGGCGTACCCGGTAGGTCTGTTTGCTGGCCGACTCACTTGCTGCCAGTATGCGCCGGTTCAATCCCGCATATTGCCCGCTGTCGTGATCACCAACCGGTACCAGCAGATACTGACCACTGCGGATCAGCGTTCCGTTCAACTGGTTGCTGCTGAGCAGGGCCCTGGTGGTCGTGTTGTACTGTTGTGCAATGTGCGAGAGCGTTTCGCCACGGCTGACCTTGTGACGATGCAGGCGGGTACGTTCGGCATCTGGCAGCGCGGCAATATTTTTCTCGAAGGTGCTCGACTGTGTGACCGGCACCACCAGCCTGTGTGGTCCGTCCGGGTGTGTTGTCCAGCGGTTGTACCCGGGATTCAGCAGGTAGAGGTCCTCGGTATCCATGCCCGCCAGTTCGGCCGCGACACTGATATCCAGCTGGCCGTGCGTCTCGACGACGGTAAAGGTCTGCTCTGTCTCGACGGGGGCAAGGCTGATGTCATAGTTGGCCGGTGCCCGCACGATATTGCTGATGGCCAGTAACTTGGGTACGTAGGCAGAGGTCTCGCTGGGCAGGTCCAGGTGCCAG
>CAJQNP010000003.1 GCA_905479705.1 uncultured Gammaproteobacteria bacterium | reverse complement strand
GGTTCCATCAGGCGGCTACTGGACCAGCTGCGCAATCGCCGTGTCACGCCTGAAAAGAAGGTGACGATAGACCTGGTTCGACTGGTGGACGCGGTTGTCGGCAAGCGTGCCGGGCGGTTGCCGATGCCGGAGCTGGTCAATGCCTCACAGGGCTGCACGGTGCTGGCCGAACAGGGTCGGCTCGAGAATGTCCTCAAGCACCTGATCGACAATGCCTGCGAGGCAACCGGCGAGCAGGGTTCGGTCAGAATCACGTTCTCCGCGGCGAGCGGCGACCGGCCCGTCTGTGTCGTGCAGATCGTCGATGATGGTCGCGGCATGGAGGCGGATTTTATCCGGAAGCGCCTGTTCAAACCCTTTGACACGACCAAGGGCAATGCCGGGATGGGTATTGGCATGTACGAGAGCAGGGAGTTCATTCGCGAGCTGGACGGCGATATCCAGGTCAGCAGTGAACCGGGCAGGGGCACGACCGTGAGCGTGACAATACCGGTCGGTTGATGGCGGTTTTCGTGTCTGTGGTGCAGTTTATAGTAGGATGTCCGATATTGTTGAGTGGCCGGATTTGTGGGGCCGAATTCATTCGGCCAACAGAGACAAGCTATAGCACTGCCGGCTGGACGAATTCGGCCCTACGGATAACTGAAGGGTACCTGTTGCAGAACATGATTAAACCGCGATCGTGACAGAGAAGGCATTAAAACCACTGCTCGTTGTCGAGGACAACCCGGGGCTGCAGAAGCAGCTCAAGTGGGCGTTCGAGGGTTACGAAGTGCACGTCGCGGGTGACCGGGCGTCTGCCATCGAGTTGCTCGGCGAGCATCAGCCACGCGTGGTGACGCTCGATCTCGGGCTGCCGCCGGACCCTGCCAATGCCACCGAGGGACTGCTGGCGCTGGGCGAGATCCTGCGTCTGGCCCCGCACACCAAGGTCATCGTGGTGACGGGTAATGATGATCGCGATAATGCGCTCAAGGCGATCTCGCTGGGCGCCTATGATTTCTACCAGAAACCGGTTGACCCCGACATCCTTGCACTGATCGTCGATCGCGCCAGCCAGTTGTCCGAGCTCGAGGAAGAAAACCGCCGGCTGCTGGAACAAACGGCCGGTGCCCCGCTGAACGGCATTGTCGGGTCCAGCGAGAAGATGCTGGCGGCCTGCCGCATGGTCGAGAAGATCGGTCCGTCGGATGTCACGGCCCTGATCCTGGGCGAGAGTGGCAGCGGCAAGGAACTGTTTGCGCGTGCCCTGCATGACCTCAGTCCGCGCCGCGAGCAACCCTTCATGGCGGTGAATTGTGCCGCCATTCCGGAAAACCTGCTGGAGAGCGAACTGTTCGGCTACGAGAAGGGTGCCTTTACGGGCGCCGTGAAGCAGACGCCCGGCAAGATCGAGCATGCCAGCGGCGGTACGTTTTTCCTTGACGAAATCGGTGACATGCCACAGGCATTGCAGGTCAAGTTGCTGCGCTTTTTACAGGAACGTGTCGTCGACCGCATCGGTGGACATACCTCTATCCCTGTGGACGTGCGCGTCATCTGCGCGACCCACCACGATCTTGACCAGTCCATCAAGGACGGGACGTTTCGTGAGGATCTCTTCTACCGGGTCAGCGAGGTCGCGATCAAGGTACCGGCCCTGCGCGAGCGTGATACGGACCGTGTCCTGCTGGCACAGGTGTTTCTCGACAAGTTTTCCGAGGAGAATGGCCGTGATTTTCGTGGTTTCAGCGATGCCGCACTGGAGAGTATCGAGGGCTATCGCTGGCCGGGTAATGTTCGGGAGCTGGAGAACCGCGTGAAGCGTGCCGTGATCCTGGCCGAGGGCAAGCAGATCACGGCACTGGACCTGGGATTCGAGGCAGAGACCGGGTCATTGTCGCTGGACCTGCGTGCCGCCCGCGAGGGCGCCGAGCGCAGCGTCATTCAACGTGCCCTGCTGGTCAACAATAATAATATGTCGCATGCGGCCAAGGCCCTGGGTGTCAGTCGACCGTCTCTCTATAACCTGATGAACAAACTGGGTATGAGCGGTGCCGCCAAAGATGCGGACTGATCGCGCCGGTATATGAGTCGCACCTCGATCAATGCCGACTGGCGCCATGCCGGTCCGGTCCTTGCGGGCCTGTTGTTACTGGTTCTGTTGCTGTATCACGCCACGGTGCTGGATGTACTGGCAAAGTGGGGCCAGTTCGAACAGGGTGAGTTTGCGCACGGATACCTGGTGCTTGCCATCAGTGTCTACATGGTATTTGTGGGCAGGCACAGGCTGGCCGAACTCAATCCCTGCGGGAATGCGCTGGCACTGGTCGCCATTGCGATGGCCGGTCTGCTGTGGCTGGTGGCACGGGTCGTCGATGTGCAGATGGTGCAGGCCCTGGCCGTCGTGTTGCTGCTGATGTCCGTGATCTGGACGATCACGGGTAACCGGGTTGCGCGGCAGCTGTTACTGCCGGTGCTGTTCCTGTGTTTTGCCATTCCGATCTGGTCGCCCCTGTCGCCACTACTGCAAGAGCTGACGGCGGACGTGGTGTTCTGGTTGACGCGTGCAGCAGGGCTGCCGGCCATGCGTCATGAGCAGATGATCATCGTACCGGGGGGCAACCTGTCGATAGAGGAGGCCTGCAGCGGGCTGCGTTACCTGCTGGCCGCGCTGACCCTGGGTGTCGTGTATGCCTGGATGAATTACCAGGATACCCGGGCACGCATCGTGGTTGTGATGATTGCTGCAATCACTGCAATCATCAGTAATATTATCCGTGTCTTTATCGTCGTCTACCTGGCCTATACCACCAGGATGCAGCACCCGTGGGTTGCCGATCACCTGGCATTCGGCTGGTGGTTGTTCGGCGGTATGCTTGTTTTATTGCTTGTTATCGACATCCTGCTGTCCCGACGCCGGGCACCTCAACCCGTACAGGCAGCGCACAACCAGCCTGTTAACTCGCCGGTATGCCATCATGATCGCGGCACGCGAGTCGTTATCGCATTGCTGGCTGCCGTGCTGGTAGCGGCTGGCCCGGTGCTGGCCGCGATGCTGGAACAGCAGGATGGCACCGCGCAGGCGGTCACGGTCGAGTTGCCAGACGGGCAACAGGGCTGGACCGGCCCGCAGCCAACCACCGATGGCTGGACCCCCCTCTACCATGGGGCCATCGCCAGTCGGCAGGCCTACCAGAAGGACGGGCGCACGCTGCTGCTGTACCGGGGTGACTACCCGGTGCAACAGCAGGGCAGCGAGCTGATCTCTGATCTGAATGCCATTGCAGATCAGTCGCTTTGGCGACTGACGCCTGCACAATCGAGAGAACTGGATGGTGGACAGTGGCGGG
>CAJQNP010000002.1 GCA_905479705.1 uncultured Gammaproteobacteria bacterium | reverse complement strand
AACCGCGTCGATCGCTTTCCTGTCATTCATCGTGTACGCGCACCACATGTTCACCACGGGCATGCCGGTCGCCGGTGAGCTGTACTTCATGTACGCCACCATCATGATCGCGGTACCGACAGCCGTGAAGGTGTTCAACTGGACCGCCACCATGTGGAAGGGTGCCATGACCTTCGAGACCCCGATGCTGTGGTCAATTGCCTTCGTGTTCCTGTTCACCATCGGCGGCTTTACCGGCCTGATGATGGGTATCGCACCGGCTGACATGCAGTACCACGACACCTACTTCATCGTGGCGCATTTCCATTACGTGCTGGTGACCGGTGCGCTGTTCTCCATCATCGCAGCGTTCTACTACTGGGCACCGAAATGGACCGGCCACATGGTTGACGAGCGGCTCGGCAAGATCCATTTCTGGTGGTCAGTGATCTCCGTGAACGTACTGTTCTTCCCGCAGCACTTCATCGGTCTGGCCGGTATGCCGCGGCGTATTCCGGATTACTCGCTGCAGTTTGCTGACTGGAACATGATCTCCAGCCTGGGTGGTTTCGCCTTCGGCCTGGCACAGGTGTTCTTTATCTATGTCATCATCAAGACCATTCGCGGCGGCAAGGCGGCCACCGACCAGGTCTGGGAAGGTGCACACGGGCTGGAATGGACCGTTCCGTCACCGGCGCCGTACCACACCTTCGAGACTGCACCGGAAGTGAAATAAAGCGTCCTTCAGCGCGGGCCAGCAGGCCCGCGTTGAACGCAGGATTGATAGCATGGCAAAACAGCAACAGACAGGTCGGCGTTCAAATCGCAAGATGTTGACGGTTGCCGTGCTGGTACTGGTGGTGATGGCCTTTTATATCGCCAGCTTTTTCGTGGTAAGTGGCTGATATGGACATGCAGGATCGCGCAGTGGCCAACAGCCGGGTGGTAAAACGGCTGGGTTTCGCGGCCGTACTGATGTTTGGTTTCGGCTTTGCCATGGTGCCGCTGTACGACGTGTTCTGCGAGGTTACCGGGCTGAACGGCAAGACCGGTCGCATGGGGCTCGAAGAGGCATTAACGCAGGTGGTGGACGAGGATCGCCTGGTGACCGTTGAATTCCTGGGCGTGGTGCACAGTGAGCTGCCCTGGGATTTCAAACCGATGGTCAAGAAGATCAAGGTGCATCCCGGCGAGGTGACCGAGGTCAACTATTACGCCAGCAACAAGGCGGCTAACCCGGTAACCGGGCAGGCCGTGCCGAGTGTGGCGCCTGGCAAGGCAGCGAAATATTTCAGCAAGACGGAATGTTTCTGCTTTACCCGGCAGTTGCTTGAGCCGGGCGAGGGCAAGGAAATGCCGTTGCGCTTTGTGGTCGATCCGGGCTTGCCGGAGAGTGTAAAGACGGTCTCGCTGTCCTACACCTTTTACCAGGCAGAGGCCGCTGCGGAAGGCGCAGAGGCAAAAAAAGGTTCGGGTTCACTGGATTCTATTTTGTAAGTTGATAATTTTGGTTCATAAAGACTAATCGTAAAGATACAAGGGAGACATCAATGTCATCATCTACCGGGGGTTACTACCTTCCAGCACCAAGCCACTGGCCGATCGTTGGTTCAGTCGGCATGTTCCTGATGCTGTTCGGCTTTGCCAGTTTTCTGCATGGCGGTACCAGCCTGACCATGATTGCCGGTGCGGCCATCATCATCGTTATGCTGTTCGGCTGGTTTGGCACGGTCATCAACGAGAGCCTCAGTGGCAAGTACAATGCGCAGGTGGATACGTCCTTCCGCATGGGCATGGGCTGGTTCATTTTCTCCGAGATCATGTTCTTCGCGGCCTTCTTCGGCGTGCTGTTCTACGCCCGCATGTGGGCCATACCGTGGCTCGGCGGCTCATCCAACAATGTCATGACCAATGAATTGCTGTGGCCGACCTTCGAGGCCGTCTGGCCGACCAACGGTCCCGGCGATGTGGGTGGCGAATTCCAGACCATGGGTGCCTGGGGTATCCCGGCTATCAATACGCTGATCCTGCTGACCTCGGGTGTCACCATCACCTGGGCGCACTGGGGTCTGAAGAAAGAAGACCGCACCCAGCTGATCCTGGGCCTGATGGCGACTGTTGCTCTCGGCTTCGTGTTCATGGGCTTTCAGGCCTACGAGTACTACCACGCCTACCACGAGTTGAATCTGAAACTGACCTCTGGCATGTACGGTTCAACCTTCTTCATGCTGACCGGTTTCCACGGCCTGCACGTGACGCTGGGTGCGACCATGCTGCTGGTCATACTGATACGCTCCATGAAGGGCCATTTCACCAATGAAAATCACTTCGCCTTCGAGGCGGTGGCCTGGTACTGGCACTTCGTTGACGTGGTATGGCTGGGACTGTTCGTGTTTGTCTACTGGCTGGTCTAGTCGACTGGCACGGTTGTAACAATCAGGCGCTGCTCACGCGGCGCCTTTTTTTTGCTCTGCGGGATAATTCGACAGTCGTGCGTGTTCGCGCCTGCAAGGCGCTCCTACAGGCACTTCCAGCCGCGTGCGAACACGGTTAAACAATTCGTAGCGGCGGCTTGCAGCCGCGACCCAAACTTAATCGGGGTCGTTCTGGCGAGGGATACCGGCAGGACTAAATGAATTTGTAGGAGCGGCTTGCAGCCGCGAATACACGGTTGAACGTTGTTACTGGCCCGGATAAACACCGTGTGGTTGCAACACCCCGGTGGCGAAACCGATCATGAGCAGGATGAACAGCAGGACGGACAGGCTGACACGTACGGTCAGGGCGCGCACGGTGCGTTCCGAGGTGCCCTTGTCCTTCATCAGGAAAAACAGGCCACTGAACAGACTGCCAATGATGGCGAACAGGAACAGCACGATAATGACTTTGGTGAGCATGGGTGTCGCCGAAGGTGGTTGGATACAGGCTACAGTATAGCAAATCAGTACCCGTCATGAGATTTGGAAACTATAAATTCAGCCCCGGCCTGTGGCCGACGCTGGCGACCCTGCTGCTGTTGCCGCTGCTGACCGGTCTGGGGATCTGGCAGCTGGAGCGTGCCGGCTGGAAGCAGGCGCTGGTGGATAGCCATGCCGAGCGCGCGGATATGCCGCCCCTGGCCCTCAGCTTGCTGGACGGGTTTGACGAGAGCCTGCAGTATCGCCAGGTGACCGCGCGAGGTGTCTACGATACGCAGCACCAGCTGTTGCTGGATAACCGCACCCAGCAGGGACATGCCGGTTACCACGTGCTCACCCCGCTGCATATCGCGTCAACGGACAGGGTCGTGCTGGTGAACCGCGGCTGGGTGCCGGTGGGCCAGAGCCGTGCACAGCTGCCGGCGCTGCCGGGGCCGTCGGGTGAGGTCGTGGTCAGGGCCATGCTCAAGCTGCCGCCGGAGAAACTGTTTCGCCTCGGCGAGGCGGATGAAAGCCATAGCGGCTGGCCCAAGGTGGTTCAGCAGGTCAAGATGACCGACCTGGAACAGCGGCTTGGACAAACCCTGCTGCCCGTATTGTTGTTGCTGAACAGCGGGGAAGGGCACGGTTTCATCAGGGACTGGAAGCCGGTGTACGGGACTACGCCCGACAAGCATCGCGCCTATGCGGCGCAGTGGTTTACACTCGCGGCCGTGCTGCTGATGATCTATATCGGTGTAAATACAAAACGAGTAACAAGAGAGTAACGACAGAATCATGAAACTAAATTCTTCTACAGGCAGGCAGCGCGGTTTTCTGAGCTCGCGTCAGGCATTTGTATTGCTGGCACTGCTGTTTATGACGCCGGCCTTTGTTGCCTGGGTGATGCACAACAGCTCTGAGCAGGGATGGCGCCCGGAAGGCACCACCAACCAGGGAACCTTGATTCATCCCGCGCGCCCGCTGACATTGCCGGCCGAGATCGTGGTGGGCGAGCAGCCTGCTGCCGAGTACCTGCAGGGCCTGTGGACGCTGTTGTATCTCGGTGATGGCGATTGCGATGCCGCGTGCAACGAGAACATTTACAAGATGCGCCAGATCAGGATCGCGCAGAACGAGAACATGCGCCGCATCCAGCGCGTCTACCTGGTCCGTGACGAGGCGCTGAGCCCCGAACTGCAGGTGTTGCTTGAGAAGGAATACAGGGACATGGCCGTGCAGCTCATCTCTGCCGAGCAGTTCGAACAACTCGATCCGCTTTTTCGTGTCGA
>CAJQNP010000001.1 GCA_905479705.1 uncultured Gammaproteobacteria bacterium | reverse complement strand
GCTTTGACATGGCCGTGTACGAGCATCGCTTGAGTCGCTATCGCAGCGCGTTGCAGGCCGGTTTCTTTATCCTCTTCGTGGTGGCGCCGCCGCTGGATATCTTTCGTTATGACCTGACGCTGGGGCATTTCATAGTCCTTGGCATGCCGTGGACGCTGGGTCTGGATGCGCTCGGTGACAGCAGCACGGAAGCAGCGATTAACGTCATGCTGCGTGGTTTGCTGCCGGTACTGTTATTCGCTGTTGTATTTATCTGGGTGGCCTGGCGTTACGGGCGTCTCTACTGCGGCTGGCTGTGTCCGCATTTCTCCGTGGTTGAAACCATCAACCGCTTCATGCAGCGTGCCTCGGGCAAGCCGTCAATCTGGGAACAGCAGACCTTGCCGCCACGCCAGCCGGATGGAAGTATGCTCAGGGCGGATGCCCGCTACTGGCTGCTGACGGTCCCGCTGGCAGCGGCGTTTGCCTTCCTCTGGGCGCTGAGCCTGCTGACCTACCTGCTGCCGCCGTTCGAGATCTATCACAACCTGCTCAACGCCAGCCTTACCGGCAACCAGGCGCGCTTTCTCGGTATCGGGACGTTGCTGTTGTTTATCGACTTCATGTTTGCCCGCCACCTGTTCTGCCGCTTCGGCTGTGCCGTCGGCCTGTTTCAAAGCCTTGCCTGGATGGGCAATCCGCGTGCCCTGGTGGTCGGCTTTGATGCTGCCCGGGCACGCAGCTGCAAGGACTGCAACAACGCCTGCGAGAATGTCTGCCCCATGCGCTTGCGGCCGCGCTCCATCAAGCGCCGCATGTTTACCTGCACGGAATGCACGCAATGCATCACGGCCTGCGAACAGGTGCAGGCGAATAACCCTGCAGGCGGCCTGTTGCACTGGGTCGATGGCGAACAGGCCACCCCGGTAGTGACCGGCAAGTCGGTAACGTCCGCTGTTGACAGGCCGGTCACGGGACACTGATGGAAGAACACGTCGGACAGCTCTGGGACCGGCTGATTACCCGCGCCGCGACACGGCGCTACCCTGCCGCCGCGGTGACGCTGCAGGATGTCAGCAAGACGGCCGGTGTCCTGTTCCGCGCACTGGGTGGCGACGGCGGTCTGCGTGTCGAGGCGGCCACGGCCAGCGCACACGGTGCGCGGCGCAGCTGGTTGCAGCGCATCGCCGGCAGCAACACGGACGTGGAACTGTCCTGGCGCGACGCCCAGGCCCTGCGCCTGCCTGCGGTCATCGACCACTTCGCCGAGACCGACCTGAACCGTGACCTGTACCTGTGGCTCGTCGCGCTGGCTGCGCAGGCCGACAGCGGCCATGATGCAGACTGGTTCGTGCGCAGCCAGCAACAGACACAGGCCGTGTTGCAACACTGTCCAGGCATGCGCACCCGTTATCGGCGCCTGGTAGCGGCGCACCTGGCACAGCGTGCTGATCCCGCGCGCCTGCGTGCCGACGAGGCGGCGCAGGAGCAGACCATCCGCGACGCACTGCAGGAGCCGGGTCGTTACCCTGTGCTGCCGGTTGCGAAAAAATCACCGCAACCGGTGCTGCTGTGGCTGCACCCGGCGCCGCCCCTGCCGGCAGGGGCGGGCGCGGATGCCGATGATCCCGAGGGAGGTGGCAGACCTGACAGCCAGGACAATAGCAAGGAGCTTGAAGACCAGCGCCGTCGACAGGCCGAGCGCGTTGCCATGCCCGAGGCGGATCGTGGCCTGATCAGCGTGCGCATGGAGAACATCTTTACCTGGGGCGAGTTTGCCAGGGTGGACCGCGGTGCCGAGGAGAACGAGGACCTTGACGAGGCGTCCGATGCAGCCGCGTCCATCGACAAGTTCAGCGTGACGCGCGATGGCGAGAGTGTTGCCTCGCGGCTGCGCTTTGACCTGGACCTGCCCTCGGCGAGTTGTGATGACCAGCTGATCGGCGAGGGCGTGCTGTTACCCGAGTGGGACTACCAGGCGCAGTGCCTGCAAGCGGATCATTGCCGCATTCAACCCATGCTGGCCGAAACAGCCGAGGCCATCGAGTTGCCCGCACGGCTGCGGCGCACGGCGCGCCGGCTCAGGGCACAGTTCCAGCAGCTGGCGCCGGGCCGGGTCTGGTACCACGAGCAGCAGGATGGTGCGGAGATCGATCTTGATGCCTACCTGCGCTTCAGCGGCGAGCGCGCGGCCGGGCATGCCGTGGCAGGCGACCGGCTGTATCGTGACATGCGCAGTGGTGCGCGTGACCTTGCCTGCCTGCTGCTGGCCGATCTTTCCCTGTCCACCGACGCCTTCGTAAATGACCACGCCCGCGTGATTGACGTGATCCGCGACAGCCTGTTCCTGTTTGCCGAGTCACTGGCGGCGACCGGTGACCGCTTCGCCATGTACGGCTTCTCTTCACGGCGCCGCGACCCGGTGCGCGTCCACCAGTTAAAGACCTTTGCCGAGACCTATAACGCGCGGGTGCGTGGCCGCATCGATGCCATCAAGCCCGGTTATTACACGCGCATGGGCGCGGCCGTGCGGCATGCCACGCAGTTGCTCGCCGCGGAGCCGGCGGGCCGCCGCCTGTTGCTGCTGCTGACGGATGGCAAGCCGAATGACCTCGACAAGTACGAGGGCCGCTACGGCATCGAGGATACCCGGCATGCACTCAGGCAGGCGCGTGAACAGGGGCTGCAACCCTTCTGTGTGACGGTGGACAAGCACGCCGGTGAATATCTGCCGCACCTGTTCGGCAGCGGCGGCTATGTGGTTATTCACCGCCCGTCGCAGTTGCCGCGCGAGTTGCCACTGTTGTATGCGCGCTTGACGGCATGAAAAACATTCGCTGCCTGTAATGGCATTGATGTAGATCAAGGCAGGCAGTCGAGGGCATCGCTAGCGTACAGCTGTCTCTCTGCCTTCCGGCCACCAACCCATGACTATGCCCCTGGCTGACAAGTGTTCAGTGTATCTCTGGCTATACAGCGCCATCCTGGTCGTTGCCAGTATGGCACTGCCGGCCAGTGCCGCGCCTGTCGAGGTGTCGCTGCAGCACTATTTTCCGCAGGCGACGCACAGCGACGCCTTCGCGGGCGAGCCGCTGGCAGCGCCGGTGTACCGGGACGCCGGGTTGCTCGGCTATCTGATACGCACCACCGACATTGCCCCGATCCCGGCCTATTCCGGCGAACCGATCACCCTGCTGGTGGGGCTGGATGTCGCGGGGCATATCACCGGCCTTGAAATCCGGGAGCATTCCGAACCCATTCTGGTCGTGGGTATCTCCGAGCAGGATCTTGTGCAGTACGCCGGGCAGTACCGCGGCGTGACGGTTGACCAGAAGGTCAAGCTGGGCGGTGGCGCGCGGGAAGGCTATGTCACCATTGATGGCATCACGGGTGCCACGATTACGGCCATGGTCATGAACGCGACCGTCATGAAGTCGATCAGGCAGGTGGCCGCCTCCCGTGGTATTCCGTTCCCGGCGGATGGCACTGCAGCGGCAGGCGCCGTGGCAGAGGGTGGCGCACAGCAGGACTGGCCGGTCGATGTGGTCACGCCAGCGGCTGCGGCAGTGGCACCACCGGTATGGTGGATGGGAGAGACGTCAGAACCCTTCTGGGCGTCGGTATGGCGCGAGCGGGTCTGGCAGATAGCGCTGCTGATCGTTGCGCTTGTCGTGCTGACCTTCATTCTGCTGTTCCAGGACTGGTTGACGCGTCGGCCAGGCCTGCTGCGCATCGTGCGTACCGGATTTCTGCTGTTCACCCTGTTTTTTATTGGCTGGTACACGCTTGCGCAACTCTCGGTCATTCACGTGCTGACGTTCATCAATGCCATCCTGCACCAGTTTTCCTGGGAATCATTCCTGGTTGATCCCCTGATCTTCATACTCTGGGGCTATGTGGCCCTGACCCTGCTGCTGTGGGGCCGCGGTTTGTATTGCGGCTGGCTGTGTCCCTTCGGTGCCCTGCAGGAGCTGCTGCACCAGCTGGCCACGCGCCTGAAGATTCCTGAATTCAGGTTTCCGGATGTTGTGCACGAGCGCCTGACGGCCATCAAGTACGTTATCTTTGTCGCGCTGTTTGGTCTGTCGCTGCAGTCGATCGGTTATGCGGCACGGGCCACCGAGGTGGAGCCGTTCAAGACGGCCATTGTCATGCATTTCGACCGCGGCGGGATTTTCCTGCTGTATGCGCTGGGCCTGCTGCTGGTCGCCCTGTTCAATCGCAAGTTCTATTGCAAATACCTGTGCCCGCTGGGTGCGGCACTGGCGATCCCGGCCCCGTTGCGTATCTTTGACTGGTTGCGCCGCCGCAAGGAGTGTGGCCGACCGTGCCAGATTTGTGCCGTCGAGTGCGAGGTGCAGGCGATACGCCCGACCGGCGAGATCAATCCGAACGAATGTCACCACTGCCTGGATTGCCAGATCACCTACTGGGATGACCACCAGTGCCCGCCGCTGTCGGTCAAGCGCGTTCGCAGGGAAAAGAGCAGGGCGGCCCTGGACAGGATCAAGGTTGCAGACAGTGCGCCAGAGATTACTGAAAAATAATACAAATTCTGATTTCCATCAGAATCTGTAATCCGAATTGACTTAGGTTAAGGCTGGCGTCATTCGCCTCTGTAGGATGCAATGCAGGAATCATCCCCAGGAGGAGAGGACATGAAGAAGTCACTGATAACCCGCTGGACACGTCTCACCATTGCCGGTGTGCTGACCTGTGCCGCAGTCGGGGTATATGCAAAGTCAGCCGATCATCCGGATACACCGGAATCGGAGATGCGTTACAAGGGCGCACCGGTGCCCAAGGAACTGCAGGCCAGCAAGGACGTGATGACGCCCGGCGCACCACCACTCACCGAGGCCGAGTTTGCCAAGGCCAAGCAGATCTATTTCGAACGCTGTGCCGGTTGTCACGGCGTGTTGCGCAAGGGCGCTACCGGTAAACCGCTGACCCCGGACGTGACCCTGCCGAAGGGCACCGACTACCTGAAGGTATTTATCGACTACGGTTCACCGGCCGGTATGCCCAACTGGGGCACCTCCGGGGATTTCACGCCGGAAGAAGTGGAGCTGATGGCGAAGTACCTGCAGCACGAGCCGCCGGTGCCGCCGGAATTCGGTATGGAAGAGATGAAGGCGACCTGGAAGCTGCTGGTCCCGCCTGAAAAGCGTCCTACAAAGAAGCAGAACAACTACAACGTCGAGAACATCTTCTCGGTGACCCTGCGCGATTCCGGGCAGATTGCACTGATCGATGGCGATACCAAGGAGATTATCAACATTGTTGATACCGGCTACGCCGTGCATATCTCGCGTTTTTCCACCTCGGGGCGTTACCTGTTCGTGATCGGGCGTGATGCCAGGATCAACATGATCGACCTGTGGATGAAGCAGCCCGACAACGTCGCCGAGCTCAAGATCGGTCTCGAGGCACGTTCCGTGGAGACCTCCAAGTACAAGGGCTATGAGGACAAGTACGCCATCGGCGGGTCTTACTGGCCGCCGCAGTACGTGATCATGGACGGTGCCACGCTGGAGCCGCTGAAGATCGTCTCCACCCGGGGCTACACCGTGGATACCCAGGAATATCACCCGGAACCGCGAGTCGCCGCGATTGTGGCATCCCATGAGCATCCCGAGTTCATCGTCAACGTCAAGGAAACCGGCAAGATCCTGATGGTCAACTACGAGGATATCGACAACCTTAAGGTAACCACCATCGGTGCAGCCCGCTTCCTGCATGACGGTGGCTGGGATTCGACCCACCGCTACTTCCTGACGGCGGCCAACAAGTCCAACAAGGTGGCGGTGATCGACTCCAAGGAAGACACCCTGACCGCGCTTGTTGACGTCACCGAGATCCCGCATCCGGGTCGCGGTGCCAACCTGAAGGATCCGAAGTACGGCCCTGTCTGGGTGACCAGTGCGCTGGGCAATGAAAACATCACGGCCATTGCGACCGATCCGAAGCGCCACAAGGATCATGCCTGGAAGGTGGTGCGCACCCTGAAGGGACAGGGCGGTGGTTCACTGTTCGTGAAGACCCATCCCAAGTCCAGCAACCTGTGGGTGGATACACCGCTGAACCCGGACGCCAAGGTCAGCCAGAGCGTGGCGGTGTTTGACGTCAAGAACTTCGACAAGGGCTTTGAAGTGCTGCCGATTGCCGAGTGGGCCGGTATCAAGGGCGAGGGACCGAAACGCGTCGTGCAGCCCGAGTACAACAAGGCCGGCGACGAGGTCTGGTTCTCGGTGTGGAGCGGCAAGGACGAGGAGTCCGCGATCGTGATCGTGGACGACAAGACCCGCAAGCTGAAGAAGGTGATCAAGGACAAGCGCCTGGTTACCCCGACCGGCAAGTTCAACGTGTACAACACCATGAACGATATTTATTGATTGCGTGTTCTGTGAGTTCGGGAGGGGGTTGAGCCCCCTCCCGGTTTTTTCTAGAGGCACTGCCTATTAACGCATAAACACACGGTACCGGAATAATGCATGCTTGTTACAAGTCGATAGTCTTTAGCCTGCTGGCCGGTATGGTCCCCTCTCTTTTTGCCGCGCCGGATGCATCACGGCAGGCTGAACTGCTTTATTTACTCAAGCATGACTGTGGCTCCTGCCACGGCATGACCCGCCAGGGCGGTCTCGGACCGCCGTTACTTCCCGAAAACCTGCAAGGCCGGCCACAGCTGCTGATGGTCAACACCGTGCTGGATGGCCGCCCCGGTACCCCCATGCCGCCGTGGCGCGGCGAGTTGACCGAGCAGGATGCGACCTGGATGGTTGAGGTGTTGCGTGCAGGGGAAGGGTTATGAATGGCGTGTACGTCTCAAGGCGCTCCTGCAGAAGCCTGCTAGTGCGTAGCAGCGCCTTGCAGGCGCGAATGGTTCGCTGGTTCCTCGCGAGCCTAGTACTGCTGACCCTGTCGCAATTCGTCCAGGCCGACGACTGCCTGACACGCGGTAGCGGTGATCTCGGTATCGTGATCGAACGCGCCAGCGGCAGTGTGCAGATCATCGACACCACCGCGATGGTTTTGCTAAAACGCGTCACCGGGCTGGGCGATCTGTCACATGCCTCGGCCGTGTTTTCCCGCGATGCAAGATTTGCCTATGTGTTTGGCCGCGATGGCGGCCTGTCAAAGATTGACCTGTTGTGCGGCACCCTGGTCAAGCGTGTGGTGCAGGCCGGCAACAGCATCGGTGGCGCCATCTCCCAGGACGGCAGCCTCGTGGCGGTCTCCAATTACACCCCGGGCGGCGTCAAGGTGTTTGCTGCTGATTCCCTGGAACTGGTTGCCGACCTGCCGGCACAGGACAAGGCCGGTAACCCGTCCAAGGTCGTCGGGCTGGTGGATGCGCCCGGTCAGCGGTTTGTGTATACCCTCTACGATGCCGGTGAGCTGCGTATTGCCGACCTGTCAGATCCTGCGGCCCCGCTGGTAACAAGCTACCCGGGGATCGGCCGGCTCCCCTACGATGCCCTGATTACCCCGGATGGCCGCTACTACATTGCCGGCCTGTTTGGCGAGGACGGTCTTGCGCTCATTGACCTGTGGCACACGGGCAAGGGTGTGCAGCGCATTCTCGATAACTACGGTCGGGGTGAGGAAAAGCTGCCGGTGTACAAGATGCCGCACCTGGAGGGCTGGGCCATCGCCGGTCGGCATGCCTTTATTCCGGCCGTTGGCCGTCACGAGGTGCTTGTCGTGGATCGTCACAGCTGGAAGCAAGTGGCACGCATCCCGGTGCACGGGCAGCCGGTGTTTGTCGTGGCACGTCCGGATGGCAGGCAGGTGTGGGTGAACTTTGCGCACCCGCTGAATGACACCGTGCAGGTTATTGATACCGAGCAGATGAAAGTCGTGCATGCCATGCAGCCCGGCAAGGGTGTACTGCACATGGAGTTTGCACCGCGCGGTGAACATGTCTGGCTTTCGGTGCGCGACCTCGACCAGGTACAGGTGTATGACACGCAAAGTTTCCAGCGTATCGCCCGGCTGGAAGTTGAAAAACCCAGCGGTATCTTTTTCACGGCACGTGCGCATCGCACCGGTTTGTAACCATGAGCATCACAAACATCAAGACAAGGGCAGACGATACGGCGGCGGCTCTCGACGCGCCAGCATCGCTGACGCCACTGGAGAAGTGTCTGCTGAACGAATACCAGCGCGGCTTTCCGGTCTGTGCAGAGCCATTTGCAGAGATCGCGGCACAGCAGGACGTGCCCGAGGCGCAGGTCATCGCCACGCTGGCCTCGCTGCAGCAACGTGGCCTGATCAGTCGCGTCGGTCCGGTGTTCGCGCCGCTACGTGCCGGTGCCAGTACGCTGGCCGCGCTGTCGGTGACCGGGGACAGGTTGCCGGCCGTTGCCGATATGGTCAGCCGCTACGATGAGGTGAATCATAACTACGAGCGCGAGCATCACTACAACCTGTGGTTCGTGGTGACCGCGGCAGATGAGGCCGGGGTGCAGGGCGTGCTCGAGGATATCGAGATGCGCACCGGTCTGGCGGTGCTCGACCTGCCGCTGGAGCAGTCTTTTTATATTGACCTGGGGTTCCCGCTATGGTGCTGAGTGAACTGGACCGTGAACTGATTGCCGAGATCCAGGGCGGTCTGCCGCTGGTGGCAAGGCCCTACGCGGCTATTGCGAACAGACTCGGCATGACCGAGGAGACGCTGATGGCCCGTCTGCGGGAGTTGCAGTCAGATGGCCTGATCAAGCGCATGGGGGTTGTCGTCAAACACCGTGCACTGGGCTATCAAGCCAATGCCATGGTGGTCTGGGATATACCGGACGAGGACGTGGAGCGCGTCGGTGCGCTGCTGGCCGCTGAAACCTGCGTCACCCTGTGTTACCAGCGGCCGCGGCGCCTTCCGCAATGGCCATACAACCTGTTTTGCATGATCCACGGCCGTGAGCGCAACGCTGTGTTACGCCGGCTGGCGCAGATTGTCGAGTTCCACGGCCTGCAACAACTGCCGCACAGTGTGTTGTTCAGCGGTCGCAGTTTCAAGCAGCGCGGTGCACACTATGTTGCCAGAGAGGATTCGCTGCCACGGAGCGCGCATGGATAGTGTCGACTGTAATATAGTGAATCAACTGCAGGAGGGCCTGCCGGTGTGTGCACGCCCCTTCGATGATGTCGCGGCGCAGCTGGATATACCCGTGGATGAGTTGCTGGCACGGCTGCAACGCCTGCTTGACGACAAGCTGCTGAGCCGCTTCGGCCCCATGTATAACGCCGAGTCCATGGGGGGTGCGCTGAGCCTGTGTGCCATGCAGGTGCCACCTGATCGTTTTGATGCTGTTGCCGCACAGGTCAACGCCTTTGCCGAGGTGGCACATAACTATGAGCGGGATCACCTGTTGAACATGTGGTTCGTGATTGCCACCGAGCATCCTGCGCAGGCCGTGGCCGTGATCAGCGACATCGAGCAGCAGACCGGTTGCCGTGTCTATGACATGCCGAAGCAGGAAGAATTTTTTATTGGCCTCAAGCTGGCCGTGTAGGATGATGACGGGTAACACGCAAACAGCAGGCAGAACGGCGAGCATGTGTAAACCGCTCGATGCGATTGACCGCAGGATTATTGTTGCCACGCAGGCAGGTTTGCCGCTGCTGGCTGAACCCTATGCAGCGATCGCGGCGCAGCTGGGGCTGCAGACCGATGAGGTGTTGCAACGGGTCGCTGCACTGCAGGCAGACGGCGTAATTCGCCGTGTCGCTGCCGTACCCAACCATTATGCGCTCGGCTACCGTGCCAACGGTATGTCAGTCTGGAATGTCACTGATGGCCGGATTGTCGAACTGGGTCGGCAGGTCGGCGGGCTGGATTATGTGAGTCACTGCTACCAGCGGCCACGGCATCTGCCGCTGTGGCCCTATAACCTGTTTGCCATGGTCCATGGCCGCAGCCGTGAGGATGTTGAAGAGAAGGTCGGCGCCATTGCCGACCTGCTGGGTTCACACTGCCGCGGACATGAAGTGTTGTACAGCAAGCGCATCCTCAAGAAGACCGGGCTGCGTATCAAAGAGTAAAGTCATGTTCAGAATCTCGCAATTCATGCAGGAACTGGTCAAACCCACGCCTGTTGTCGAGCGGCGCCAGCCACCCGGTCCGGTAGTGATCTGGAACCTGATACGGCGCTGCAACCTGACCTGCAAACACTGCTACTCAATATCGGCTGATATCGATTTCAAGGGTGAGCTGTCTACCGATGAGGTCTGCACGGTGATGGATGACCTGAAGGCCTTCGGCGTACCCGTGCTGATTCTGTCTGGCGGCGAACCGCTGTTGCGACCCGACATCTTTGAACTTTCACAGCGTGCAAAAGACATGGGCTTCTATGTCGGTCTTTCCAGCAACGGCACCCTGATTGATGCGGATAACATTAACGACATTGCCGCGGTGGGTTATGACTACGTCGGTATCAGTATAGACGGTATTAAACAAACGCATGACCTGTTTCGTCGCAAGCAAGGTGCCTTTGACGCTTCCATGGATGGCATCCGCCTGTGCCGTGAACACGGCATCAAGGTCGGCCTGCGCTTTACCCTGACAGAAGACAACGCGGTTGAACTGCCGGACATACTGCAGTTGATGCAGGCCGAGGACATTAACAAGTTCTACCTGTCGCACCTCAACTATGCCGGGCGCGGTAACCGCAACCGGGACAGCGATGTACAGCTCGGGATTACCCGCCAGGCCATGGAACTATTGTTTGAAACTGCACTCGAACATGCACAGGATGGCAGTGATCTCGAGATTGTCACCGGTAACAATGATGCCGATGGGGCCTTCCTGCTGCAGTGGGTCATGCAGCGTTTTCCCGACCGGGCAGACCATATCGCGGCAAAACTGCGCCAGTGGGGTGGCAACAGCTCCGGCGTGAACATCGCCAATATCGACAATCTGGGCGATGTACACCCGGACACCTTCTGGTGGCATTACGGGCTCGGAAATGTACGCGATCGACCGTTTTCCGAGATCTGGGTGGATACCTCGGACCCCATCATGAAGGGCCTGAAAGCCAGCCCACGCCGCATTAAAGGCCGCTGCGGCGAGTGCCGCTACTTTGATATCTGCGGGGGTAATACCCGGGTCCGGGCACTGCAACTAACCGGGGACCCGTGGGCAGAGGATCCGGCCTGTTATTTGACTGAAGAGGAAATAAGGCATATTAATAGCATAGACGCCGACGCTGAATCTGTTTCCAGGGCGGGTTCAGGTTGATTGCCAGACGTATCATGATGAACATATGAATGACAAAATAATAACGATGGACAAGCAGGGTTCCCCCGAGAGGTCTACTTCTGAAGGTTTCCCGGAAGGTGATTCGATGGATCGCTTTGTACGGGTCTTCGAGGCCAGCGCGCGCCGCTGGGAGTTGATCGTCTACCCGGCCATGCTGGCCTTCGTGGTCCTGGCGGCCTATGGCTTCTTTCTTATCTATACCCTCAGTAAGGACATCAACACCCTGGCACGTGGCATGGACCCGGAAATGGGCAAACATCTCAGCCACATCTCGGAAAGCGTGATCTACCTGTCAGAAAATGTGCGTACCATGACGCGCCGTGTCTATCACATGTCCGAGTCGGTTGAGGATATGGCGGGCAAGATGACGGCACTGGAACACCTGGAACCCATGCTGGTGAATATGCACGGCATGAATACCTCGATGGGTGGCATGAACCAGGAAATGCGCCGCATGAACGTGACCGGCGATGTAATGCGTTATGAAATGGGTAACATGGGTGACAGCATGCGCCCGCTGAATTTCATGAATAATTTTGTGCCGTGGTAGCCAGGCTGCTGACAACCCTTGTCGGCATCGGTTGTTCAGTTCTTTTATCATCCCTGTATGCCGGGCAGCTGTCGCTGGATGGCAAACCTCACTATTACGATAGCTTTGATCCTGTCCTGTCTCCCTGGCAGGCGCCGCAGGAAAGAAACATTGAAGAAGTATTCAAGCGACACGAATACTTTGCCATTGTCTACAGCGACGATGGCAAACAGCTTGCAGTCACACGGCACCGCAAGGGCCAGCAAGACAGTGTGTCGCAATGGCAACGTCTTGATGACGGCTCATTGCAGGCCATTCAGCAAGACCCTGCAACGGTAAGCAGCCACGTTGACGCCCCGGCGCTATATATAGAGCACTGTGCAAGCTGCCACGGTGCAGCACGGCTGGGTGGCGCTGGACCGGCCCTGTTGCCGACTAATCTCGGTCGATTACGTCCTGATGCCGCGGCCGAGGTGATTCGCAAGGGTCGGCCTGCAACCCAGATGCCGCCCTATGGCAAGTTACTGGATGAGGCAAACATCGCAGTGCTGGTGGACTACATCTATACACCGCCCGCGACAGATATCGGCTGGGATGAGACCGATATCAGCAACTCGCAACGGGTGTTGCACGAGCCGGACAGCCTGCCTGATAACCCGGTATATAAAGCGGATCCCCTGAATATTTTCCTGGTCGTGGAGGCGGGCGACCATCATATCACGGTGCTTGACGGTGATGCCCTGGAGCCTCTGCACCGTTTCCCGACGCGCTATGCGTTGCACGGTGGTATCAAATATTCGCCGGATGGGCGTTTTGCCTACCTGGCCTCGCGGGACGGCTGGATCAGCAAGTTTGATCTTTACAGTCTGCTAACGGTTGCCGAGGTGCGGGCGGGAATCAACACGCGCAATGTCGCCATCGCGGGTGATGGCAAAACCCTGCTGGTCGGTAACTACCTGCCAAATACCCTGGTGCTGCTTGATGCGGAAGATCTCACGCCCCTGAAGGTCATCCCCGTGCGCGACACCCATGGCAACAGCTCGCGCGTCAGTGCTGTCTACCAGGCCGCGCCGCGCGGCAGTTATGTCGCTGCCCTCAAGGATGTGCCTGAGGTCTGGGAGATCCGTTACGACAGCAGCCAGTTCCCGGTCAGGAAGATCCGTCTGCAACAGGTGCTGGACGATTTCTTCTTTGACCAGGATTATCGGTTCCTGGTGGGTGCCGATCGCGTGCAGCACAGTGGCCAGGTGGTTGATCTGGATCATGGAAAGCCGGTGGCCGACTTGTCATTGTCAGGTATGCCGCACCTGGGTTCGGGGATTACCTGGACCCGGGAAGGGCGCACGGTGTTCGCAACGCCGAACCTGAAAGACAGCAGGGTGACGGTCATAGATATGGGTAACTGGAAGGTTATCAAGGAGATAGATACGCTCGGACCGGGGTTTTTCATGCGCAGCCACGAGCAAACCCCGTATGCGTGGACCGATGTCTTTTTTGGCCCCAACCGGGATGCCATGCATGTCATCGACAAGCGCAGTCTGGAAATAGTGAAGACCCTGCGACCGGAGCCGGGACAGACCTCGGCGCATGTCGAGTTTACCCGTGACGGGCGCTATGCACTGGTCAGTCTCTGGGAAATGCAAGGTGCGCTGGTGGTCTATGATGCAGCGACGCTCGCCGAGGTCAAGCGCATCCCGATGCGTAAACCCTCGGGAAAATATAACGTCTATAATAAAATCAATCGCTCGGCCGGTACCAGTCATTGAAGCCGCGGGTGATGCTGCAGGCAGGGGGGTGCACACATCAGGCCGGTTATCAGGGAAAGTATTTCTAACTCAGGAGCAGGTAATAACAATTTCTAAAGGAGAATGGATATGTCTATGAAGCGAGTTTTATTCAGCGTGCTAGTAACCACAATGATCAGCCCGATAGCCCAGGCTGCGGATACCGCAGAAGCGCCGCCCGCAGAAGCGCCGCCCGCAGAGGTCGCACCTGCAGAGGCCCCGGCAGCGGAAGCCCCCGCAGCATCCAGCCCGATGGAAGAACGTATTCGCGCCTATCGTGAACAGTACGACCAGAATATGCGTGAGGCCGAGGAGATGCGTGGCCAGCGCCAGGCAGAAATGCAGGAACAACGCGACAAGCGTGAGGCAGAGATGCAGGAGATTCGCGCCACACGTGAGGCGGAGATGCAGGAGATGCGTGCTACGCGTGAGACAGAGATGCAGGCACAGCGCGAGCAGCAGGACGCATTGATGGACAGCATGCAAGAGCAGCGACCGGAACCTTCGGTACGGCGCTCCATGGATCCGCGCCAGCAGGCAGCACAGGCACGACGCGATGCGCAACGGGTCTATGCTGACAAGCAGCGTCAGGATCGCGAGGCACAGGCTGAACTGAGACGCGAGCAGCGCGAGAAGGAGATGGAGGCACGCATTGAGGCAATGCTGAAACAACGTGAGGAACGCCTCGCCCAGATGGAGCAGCGTCAGGCAGAAATGCGTAACCGTGCCGAGGAGCAGCACAATTACCTGGTTGAGCATAAAGACGAGATTCTCGATGAAATGCTGGATGAACAGGTCGATATCGCCAGCCGTCACGAGGAGATGCGCAAACAGGCCGAAGAGCGTCGCAAGGAGATGGCAGCCATGCGTATCCGCATGATGGAGATGTCACCGGAGGAACGCAGGGCCTACATGGAGGAGCACCGCGACGAACTCATGCAGCAGCGCGAGGCCATGATGGCGCAACGCCCTGCGCGGCCCACACCTCCTGAAGCGCCCCAGTGGGCACAGCAGCGTCCGCCACGCCCTGAAGCGCCCCAGTGGGGACAGCAGCGCCCGCCACGCCCCGAAGCGCCCCAGTGGGCACAGCAGCGTCCGCCACGTCCCGTCTATCCGCCGTATCGCTACTAGGTTCTGAAGATGATCCGGTCAGGCTGATCAGAGTGTTTCTGCCAGTCTGACCGGGTGACGTCGGGCACATGCCGCGCATCACCCGGCCTGCCTCGTTTTCTGGCAGCAACGCCCGACACGGTGTGCCGGGCGTTGCTAATTCCCTGTTCTAGTCGACCTTGACCGACTTGCGGCGGGTCTTTTCCTGTTTCGGCAGGGTCAGCTCAAGTACCCCGTCCGTGAAACTGGCCTGGGCCTTTTCCTCGTCGACTGCGGCCGGCAGGGCCAGGGTTCTCTGGTATTCGCCACTGCTCATTTCACGGTGGTAGTACTCGCCTTCTTCCTCTTCCTGCTCCTGCTTGGTGGTTGCCTTGATGGTGACGCTGAACTCCTCTACGGTCACCTCGACATCATCCTTGCTGACGCCCGGCAGTTCGGCACGCACCACGATCTCGTGGTCACGATCCAGCAGGTCTACCTTTGGCAGCTTCCCGGTGAAAGGGGTCATCGTTTCCGGAAACTCCAGCCAGTGACGGCCAAACGGATGCAGGCCACCGCCTCGTCCGAGTCCTGCGAACCAGCGGTCCAGCTCTTCCCAGGGGGTCAGTGTGCTTGCAGTAGTTCGACGCTGCAGCGCACGATCCCTCTCGCGAGTATCGTTCTTTACTGTCATCTCACTACCCTCCTGTTGATGACTCAACACACGTCCTAATATTTATATAGTTGTGTTTTTGGTCTGCTGCTTTGATAACGGTCAATAAATGTCCCGGTATTATGTGTAACAATAATCGGCTGGTGATTGATATCCATGTGAATGATTTAACTGGGTTTTGCTGAAGGGACGAGACTGAAATGAAGTTGATTCGAGCTGAACGTCCAGGCGATAAGCCACGGGGAGGGGCCGGTGGGAACCGGGACGCAGCCCGATAATCCAGTGTCGGCACAGCTGCCGCTGATCGAGGCCTTGCAGGATGCGCAGCTGTACGACCATGCGGTAACCAGCCTGCAGCTGATCGAGACACACATCTCCTGGGTCATACTGACCGGAGAGTA